>NZ_FPLG01000051.1:0-10445 GCF_900120065.1 Moritella viscosa | reverse complement strand
TACAACAATGAAGTGGTTCCTATGCAGCAGGACATGCTGGAAATTAACGAGTATTTACCTGCCCCGCTGCATATTAAATTTGCAGAGCCAGCGTATTCTGACTTAAACCCGAGGAGTGAGGATTGATGGAAGAACTGATTGTTTTTATAAGGCAATGGGGGCAGCTGTGTTTGTTGTCGCTATTGGCCGCCGCAACGCAAATGTATATGTCTGGTACCCGAATTACTTTTTTTCATTATTTTATGTCGGTGCTGATGGCGATTTTGTCCGCGTACATTGCGGACAGTTTTTGTCGTTGGCTTGGCTTAGATGAAGGGTTGAAGACCGGCATCATTGGTATTGCCGCGTATGTAGCGCCGCATCTTTTAACGGGGGTTAATGCCCTGGCAAAAGCGGTATCAAAAGACCCTAAGCACTTTTTGGATATTATTATGAGGAATAAATCATGAGTTGGATCACTTCGTTGTTTAGTTTTATTTCAAAACCGATTGCAGATTTGTCTGGTAGCTATCGCGAGCGTAAACGGATTGCGGCAGAAATGGCGGCATCGATTGCGACTGCAGAAGGTAACCTTAAGTTGGCCAAGTTGGATGCAGAAGCCAAACGCTTGGCTAACCAGGAAGGTAACGACGCTGATTATGACCTGCAGGTGTTGAAGAACCGGCGCGAATCGATAATGGATGAAATTATTATTACGGTGTTTTTGGGATTGTTCATTGCCCACTTTGTGCCACAGCTGCAGCCGTATATGGCGGCAGGCTGGCAGGCCATGGGTTATAAAGGTGCGCCCTGGTACTTTGAATTTGTGATTGTGGGTATTGCTGTTTCTACGCTTGGGTTGATGCGATTGTTTCGAGCGTTCTGGGGAAGTAAAAATACTAAAGGGGTTGGTTAACGTTACCTGCTAAGTAAATATGAGATAGGCTATTAATGATCTAAAGGAAAGCCGAACACCAATGAGATTGTGTTCAGCTTTCTATCTTATAACCAAAGACTATCTTTTATTACAGGCTTATTTACCGAACATATCTGTTGTGTCTACGCCTGTTAAATCCCATGACTCCACATTGCTTTTCTCGAATAATTTAGCAACATAAAACATTTTTCTCATATCTGTTACGTTAGATATATCCCAGCGGTTAAGATCTTGGTTAAATACCTTAGATTTTTCGAACATACTGCTCATATCTGTCACGCTAGATGTATCCCAATAACTAATATCTTGGTTAAACTCAAAGGTTTGATAAAACATTTGATTCATATCAGTCACGCTAGATGTGTCCCAATAACTAATATTTTGGTTAAATGCCTTAGCACTAGAAAACATACGACCCATATCAGTCACGCTAGATGTATCCCAATGGCTAATATCTTGGTTAAATGCATAGGCATGGCTGAACATATTTTCCATATTCACCACTCTAGATGTATTCCAACGACTAATATCTTGATTAAATTTCTGGGCATAGTAGAACACTTGGTACATATCATTCACATTAGATGTATCCCAACGGCTAATGTCTTGGTTAAATGCTTTTGCATCCTGGAACATTCTTCTTATCGTCGTCAGATTAGATGTATCCCAGTCGCCAATATTTTGATTAAATGTCTGAGCACCATAGAACATCCGACTCATACCCGTCACATTAGATACATCCCAGCCACCAATATCTTGATTAAATAGCCAAGCTCTTTCGAACATACTACCCATACCAGTCACTTTAGATGTATCCCAACTGCTAATATCTTGGTTAAACGCTCCGGTAAACTGAAACATACCGTTCATATGGGTCACATTAGATGTATTCCAGCGTCCAATATCTTGGTTAAATACACTTGCATTATCAAACATATAAATCATATAATTTACGTTCGATATATCCCAGTCGCCAATATCTTGATTAAATGTTTTGCAATCCTTAAACATAAGGCTCATATCGGTCACGCTAGATGTATTCCAATAACCTATATCTTGATTAAATCCCATCGCACCTCTGAACATACCTTTCATACGAGTCACGTTAGATGTATCCCAATAGCCGATATTTTGGTTAAATGCAGCAGCATCGTAGAACATACGTGACATATCAGTCACATTAGATGTATCCCAATAACCGATATTTTGATTGAATGTTTTGTTACCCTTAAACAGGTTACTCATATTTGTTATATTTGTTGTTACAACACGAGTTACATCATCACCATCGGCAATCATCTTGCGCAGCATAGCTTCATCTACAACTGTATACGTTTTCCCATTAACAGTTCCAGTGTCGTTAACTTTCGCTGATAATGGCGCAACGATGGCTCCACTCATTTTGGATTTGTAAAACGCACCTGCATTTTCGCCCGCGTGTGCATTAAGTGACATCGCAGCTAAAAGAGCAACAGTCAGTATTTTAAACTTCATAATAAAAATTCCATGTATACACCCTGATTATTGAGGTGATGAAAATTGTAAAAAGTAACTCCCCGCATAGTCATAACGAGGTATTAAACTTGGTAAGTCATTGTATAATAAGTTTGTTTTTTATACTGACTGAATTGATAGGTGCTTTAACTGATTGGGTAGGTGTTTTAACTAGGTATCAGTTACTCTGCCTTTGAAGTTAAATGTATAGGGATTTTCATTGAAACAAAAAATGAGGGAAATGCTCTCGATATATTGGAATCGCCTGTCACTTTGTGTCACAATTTTGTGACTGTGGGAATTTCGGTTTCAACATTGGGGTTGATGCGATTATTTAGGGCCTTTTGGGGAAGTAAGAATTCTAAAGGGGCTGGTTAACGCTACCAGCTAAGTCAATGTGAAATAGGCGATTAATAATTTAAGGGAAAGCCAAACCCCAATAAGATTGGGTTCAGCTTTCTATCTTATAATTAGGAACTGTCTTTATTACAGACTTATCTACCGAACATCTCTGTCGTATCTATGCCTGATAAATCCCATGACTCCACATTGCTTTTTTCGAATGATTCAGCTTGATAAAACATTTTACTCATATCTGTTACGCTAGATATATCCCAGCGGTTAATATCTTGGTTAAATGCCTTAGAACTTTCGAACATGCTACTCATATTAGTCACGCTAGATGTGTCCCAATAACTAATATCTTGGTTAAATACGCGAGCTGAAGCGAACATTCTACTCATATCAGTCACGCTAGATGTATCCCAATAACTGATATCCTGGTTAAATACATCTGTACTGGCAAACATCCCATACATATTGGTCACGCTAGATGTGTCCCAATAACTAATATCTTGGTTAAATGCCTTGGTACCGTTGAACATACCACGCATATCAGTCACTTTAGATGTATTCCAACGGCTAATATCTTGGTTAAATACCGCAGTTTCGGTGAACATAAACGCCATACTCGTCACGCTAGATGTATCCCAGCCGCCAATATCTTGGTTAAATGCATGAGTACCGCCGAGCATGAATCCCATATTAGTCACTTTAGATGTATCCCAGCCGCTAATATCTTGATTAAATGTACTAGCACCGTTGAACATAGTGCCCATATTCGTCACGCTAGATGTATTCCAGCGGCTAATATCTTGGTTAAATACACGCGTATTACCGAACATAGCGCCCATATTCGTTACGCTAGATGTATTCCAGCCGCTAATATCTTGGTTAAATGCATGAGCAGAATAGAACATACCACTCATATCCGTAACATTAGATACATCCCAGTCACCAATATCTTGGTTAAATGCATGAGCACCGCTGAACATAGTATTCATATCAGTCACGCTAGTTGTATCCCAGCCGCTAATATCTTGATTAAATTTCTGCGCATCTCTAAAGAGCCATCTCATACTCGTCACTTTAGATACATCCCAGTCACCAATATCTTGGTTAAATGCCTCTGCATCCCAGAACATAAGTGACACATTCGTCAAGTTAGATGTATTCCAACGGCTAATATCTTGGTTAAATACCTCAGCACCCTTAAACATACCACGCATATCAGTCACTTTAGATGTATTCCAATCGCCAATATCTTGGTTAAATGCCTTAGCCCCCCTGAACATGTATGACATATCAGTCACATTAGATGTATTCCAACGGCTAATATCTTGGTTAAATACCTCGGCACCGTTGAACATATCTACCATATTAATCACATTAGCTGTATTCCAACGGCTAATATCTTGGTTAAATACCTCGGCATCTCTGAACATATAATACATATCAGTCACTTTAGATATATTCCAGTGTCCAATCAGCTGGTTAAATGCCTCTGCCCCCCAGAACATACCTGACATCCTCGTCACATTAGATGTATTCCAGTGTCCAATCGGTTGGTTAAATGCCTCTGCCCCCTCGAACATGTATGACATATCAGTCACATTAGATGTATCCCAGTAACCGATATTTTGATTGAATGTTTTGTTATCCTTAAACAGCTCACTCATATTTGTTATATTTGTTGTTACAACACGAGTTACATCATCACCATCGGCAATCATCTTGCGCAGCATAGTTTCATCTACAACGGTATACATTTGCCCATCAACAA
This sequence comes from Moritella viscosa, assembly GCF_900120065.1. NCBI lineage: Bacteria > Pseudomonadati > Pseudomonadota > Gammaproteobacteria > Alteromonadales > Moritellaceae > Moritella > Moritella viscosa. Next base: position 5,913 of record NZ_FPLG01000051.1, on the reverse strand, counting down.
TGCCAATGTCGTTAACTTTCGCTGATGATGGCGCAACGATGGCTCCACTCATTTTGGATTTGTAAAACGCACCTGCATTTTCGCCCGCGTGTGCATTAAGTGACATTGCAGCTAAAAGAGCAACAGTCAGTATTTTAAACTTCATAATAAAAATTCCATATATACACCCTGATTATTGAGGTGATGAAAATTGTAAAAAGTAACTCCCCGCATAGTCATAACGAGGTATTAAATTTGGTAAGTCATTGTATAATAAGTTTGTTTTTTATACTGACTGAATTGATAGGTGCTTTAACTGATTGGGTAGGTGTTTTAACTAGGTATCAGTTACTCTGCCTTTGAAGTTAAATGTATAGGGATTTTCATTGAAACAAAAAATGAGGGAAATGCTCTCGATATATTAGAATCGCCTGTCACTTTGTGTCACAATTTTGTGACTGTGGGAATTTCGGTTTCAACATTGGGGTTGATGCGATTATTTAGGGCCTTTTGGGGAAGTAAGAATTCTAAAGGGGCTGGTTAACGCTACCAGCTAAGTCAATGTGAAATAGGCGATTAATAATTTAAGGGAAAGCCAAACCCCAATAAGATTGGGTTCAGCTTTCTATCTTATTACCAAAGACTATTTTTATTACAGGCTTATTTACCGAACATCTCTTTCGTATTTACACCTGATAAATCCCATGAATCCACATTGCTTTTCTCGAATACGTCAGCATGACAAAACATTCGACTCATATTTTTCACTTTAGATACATCCCAAAGGTTAATATCTTGGTTAAATACCTTAGTGTGACTGAACATATAATGCATATCAGTCACGCTAGATGTATCCCAATAACTAATATCTTGATTAAATGCATTAGTATAAATGAACATATAACTCATATCAGTCACGCTAGATGTATCCCAATAACTAATATCTTGGTTAAATGCTTTAGCGCGGTAGAACATTGCACTCATATTCGTCACACTGGATGTATCCCAATAACCAATATCTTGGTTAAAAAACTTAGTACCACTGAACATTGAATCCATATTCGTTACGCTAGATGTCTTCCAACGACTAATGTTTTGGTTAAATACATAAGTGTAACTAAACATTGACTTCATATTAGTTACGCTAGATGTATTCCAACGGCCAATATCTTGGTTAAAATTATTAGCATAAGCGAACATCCCCTCCATATTAGTTACGCGAGATGTATTCCAGCGGCTAATATTTTGGTTAAACGCCTTTGCCTCGTAGAATATTTTACTCATATTCTCCACCTTAGATACATCCCAACCACCAATATCTTGGTTAAATTCCTGAGTACCGCTGAACATTTGGCTCATATTCATTACGCTAGATGTATCCCAACCACCAATATCTTGGTTAAATGCATGAGCCTTATCGAACATATGCCTCATACACGTCACGTTAGATGTATTCCAACGGCTAATGTCTTGGTTAAATGTATAAGCCTCGTAGAACATACCAAACATCTTCGTCAATTTAGATGTATCCCAGTTACCAATAGGTTGGTTAAATGCCTTGGCTTTCCCGAACATCCAAGCCATCTTCGTCACATTAGATGTAATCCAGCCACCAATATTTTGATTAAACGCCTCTGCATGGAAAAACATACGGCTCATATCCGTCACTTTAAGCGTATTCCAGCCTTTAATTTCTTGATTAAATACTAGAGCACCATTGAACATATCTGACATAGATGTCACGTTCGATGTATTCCAGTTGCCAATTTTTTGGTTAAATGACTCGGCCCCGCTGAACATGCCTCTCATATCAGTCACATTAGATGTATCCCAGTTGCCGATATTTTGATTGAATGTTTTGTTATCCTTAAACAGGTTACTCATATTTGTTATATTTGTCGTTACAACACGAGTCACATCATCACCATCGGCAATCATCTTACGCAAGATAGCTTCATCTACAACTGTATATATTTTCCCATTAATAATGCCAGTATCGTTAACCTTCGCTGATGATGGCGAAACTATGGTTCCATTCAAGCTGGATTTGTAAAACGCACCTACATTATCGCTCGAACGTGCATTAAGTGGTGTCACAGTTAAAAGAGCCACAGTTAGTATTTTAAACTTCATAAAAATTCCATGTACGCACCCCGATTATTGAGGTGATGATAAATTGTGCAAAATCCAGAGTAACCACAAAGGGGTACGGGATCTGGTAAGCGATTGTATATTAAGTTTATTTTTTATGCTAATAGAATTGGTATAAATTAACTATCAATTTATCTTTAAGTAATATTTATAGAATTTTCATTGAAATAAAAATAGAGATAATGCTTTTTATAAAGTTGAATAGCCTGTCACTTTGTGACAAAAGGTGTCACAACTTTGACATTAGCGATCTTTAAATGATCGTTGAGATCCTTTATATATAAGGCTTTCGGGATATCAGCATGTCCATACTTATGTCAAAAACGTAAAAAATTGCGAAAACGCGGTAGGCGAAGAGGAGTGAATTTATCGGGGACTCACGCGCACGATTAAATGTTTTAGCATCAGCAGTGAAAGCCAGTTAGCTTTTCACTGCTGAATGAATTAACCCCTATTCACAGCGCAGAATTAACAGCCTTTCCACTGCTTCAACATTATTGTGCTTCTAGCGCATCAAGACGAGATAGCAGGCTTTGAATCAATAAATCCTGTTCTTCAATTTTATTCTGCAAATCATCGATACATATATTGTTTCTATCACACAACTGCATCTTTCCCCCCATGACAGCAAATGTATTATCATCCACCACATCAGGATAATTTGAAACGAACCCAGATAAGCCAATACCTACAGAGTAATCACCTGATACACTGACCCTATTTCCGAATGCCGTTGAATACCTACCTATTGCCTTTATATCACGTCCAAATGCTGTTGAGTATTCACCTGATGCTATTGTGGTGATACCCCATGCCGTTGAGCCACTGCCTGATGACGCTGTTCCATAGCCCCATGCCGTTGAGCCACTGCCTGATGAAGCTGTTCGGTTACCCCAAGCAGTCGACCCTGAACCAGATGCTTCTGTATCCTCCCCCCAAGCAGTTGAAGTAGTTTTAGATGCGGTGGCTCCGTTCCCCCAAGCAGTTGACGAATTACCAGATGCCGCGGTCCCTATCCCCCAAGAAGTTGAACGTACTCCAGAAGCTGTTGTCCCCTCTCCCCAAGCTGTTGACCTAGACTCAGATGCGGTTGTATCACGTCCCCAAGCTGTTGACATTTGGTCAGATGCTGTTGTCCTGACACCCCATGCCGTTGAGTAAGCTCCTAATGCAAAAGTGTCTTCACCCCATGCCGTTGCCCAAGTCCCTGGAGCACTACCTCCTCCCCACTCTGTTCCTGCGTAAGAGTGCGTGCTAATAGTAAGAGCAGCTAGAACCGATAGCGTTAATAATTTCCCTTTCATCATCATTTCCTAATTTAATAATTAATAGTAAAACACTTTTTAATATTTAAAGTCTTCATCAACAATTGCATATACTTACCCATTAGCAATGCCAGTGTCGTTAGCTTTCACTGGTGGTGAAATTACAGCTAAAAGGTAGTTTTATGTATAGTGACAGAAAGTGTTAGAACAAATAAATCATTGTATAATATATTTATATTACATATTTACTGAAGTTGTAGGTATTTTAACTGAATTTACGTTTAATCTGACTTTCATGTTAAATTTATGGGGGACTTGTATTGAAAAACAAGATAAATAAGCTCGGTACATTGGGATAGCCTGTTACCTTAGTGTCAAAAACGTAAAAAAATTGCGAAAACGCGGTAGGCGAAGAGGAGTGAGTTTATCGGGGTACGCCCGCATGATTAAATGTTTTCCTCAGCCATCAGCGGTGTCAATGTATTATGAGGAACATGTCATACAACTGTATAAAACAACAGCTTAATATCGTATAATTTACAGGTCAGTATGTGAATTAAGTGGATGTTTATGCGAGTAGTTTGCCCAGAATGCGGCGTTAAAAGTCGAATCCAGAAAACGAATAGGATTTCGAATAGCTATACAGATTTATACTGCAGCTGTAATAATGCGGAGTGTGGTCATTCGTTTGTTATGAATCTTAGTTTTAGTCATACGTTGAGCCCTTCAGCTAAAACAACAACGCAGATGGCCATTAGTCTGGTGAAAGGTTTAGCGCCCGAACAGCGCCAAGAATTGCAATTGCAGCTTTCAATATTGTAAACCAAAAAATCCTCACAATTGAGGGCTTGTTCAATACTCTAATAAGTTATCGACAGCACAAAAAAGCCGAGCATCAAAATAACTCGGCTTGAAAAACAATTTCATATGCAGAACTGAGGTTAAATAGGATAATTTATCTGACTAAAAGTGTTTTTCTGTAAAAACTACAAATTTTATTAAAAATCATTGGCAATAATCTCAAATAACTTTGTTACGTTATCAAAGGGTTTGTATTCCCATGGAGCATCAATAACTGAAATATTGGTCACACCTAATTTCGTTAATGCATCAATTGAGTAATACCATCCCTTAAAATCGGCTTCATCAAACTTTGAAAACGCTTCATTTTGGCCTAAGGTTGTTATCTTTTGCTCAACACCGATCATCGAAAAAAATAAGGCTTCACGCTTGAGTGCATGTTGTAAATATTCAGCCATGAATACTAAAATCGCTTTTCGTTCTTCTTCTGGTAATGTATCCAACTCACTGTCATCAAATTCAGTGCTACTCGCACCACCATGAAAACCAATGATTGCATTTTTACCAATGATTTTTTTCATACCACTTGGAAATACATAATTAGCACATGAAGAAAAACAGTAATCATTCACTTCAACATTCAACTTATTGGTGTACACAAATTCTGCAAGATCCATTCCTACGTTAATTTCACCACCTTTACTTTTTATCTTTAACGTATTTACCTGTTTATTTTTTCTATACAACTCAAATAACGTCGCATTAGCTTCCTCTCCAATATCTCCTTCATAGATCGCTTTATTACCATCTAACACTACTGTAGTTTCAGCTCCAGCCATTACTACTGGAGTGTCAGCTCCAGCCATTACTACTGGAGCATTACATAAAAGAGAAATTAAATACAAAGGGGTATAATAACGCATAGCCTTTCCTCTAAAGATACCTCGGGAGCTCGGGAAATAAATAATACCGAGCTTAAGTAACGATTCTGATTATTTAACTAAAAATAAGTTCCAGTATTCAAACATTTTATAAGTAAGTAAGTGTAAGCAATGGAATCAACACCAACTCCAATTATTAAATCATAACAATGTATTACACAGAATTTTGTATAAAACTAATTTTATTCTAATGAATTACTATCAAAATCATAAAATTAATCTGTTATTACAAATGATTAAAAAAATAACAATTGATACAGTCCAAAAAATAAAAATATAAACAAGAAAATGCGCTCTACATTAGAATTGAGGGTTTTGTTTTAATGGCACGCAGTCAACTCTAGATTAAATTATCACCCCCAATCCCAACTTTCCCAGTCTTCCCAACCGGGTATGTAATCGGATGTATCCTTAATTTCAGTTTCAGGACTGTTCCAACCATCCCAAATATTGGGTTCTTCGGGTTTTACATCGACCAGTTCTGGCGGGTGATACTTATCAGAACCTTCGACGTAATAGCCCTGCCTTAATTTCACGATATGGTCTTTATCAACTCTGATTTGAGCACCTTGGCCCATAACATTGACCAGGTGATCATCTAAATGAATACCGCGCCTTTTCAAAAGTGCTTTAATTCCAGTATTTAACCTGTCGCGTCTAGAGGGCGTACAGTTAGTGACAGAACTCCGAGAAGCCCCTTCGGGACTCATTAAACCCTCAGCACCTGCGGTGCTACTGGTGCTCGCTTCACTGTCGAGCAATGCTTGAGACTTGCG
>NZ_FPLG01000149.1:0-842 GCF_900120065.1 Moritella viscosa | reverse complement strand
AGTAAACTGGGGGCGATTCAGTTGTCTTTAATAAAATACTTAAAATGGATAACTCATGAAGTTATTCTTGGTTCATGAGTTATCCATCTGAACACAATCCACAGCAAAGTCTTTAATAACAATTTGTTAATGTTGAAATTAGACATAAGTACCTCATGAACCCATTTGAATTCCAGAGAAGTTCAATAGGCCGTACAGGGGCGATTTTTGCCTTAGCGCTAAAAAGCTTAGAATTAAGTTGAACACTATTTACTTGTAGGTATTATACTTACTCCTTCCCTTAAAATAGACGGAAATATTTTAATTAAAATTATGGATGTTAGTTTGATTGAAGCTCACCAAGCTAGAGCAAGGTTATTCTTGTCGTCAACGGTTTAAGCATTGTGACATCGATCGGGTTAATTTTTATAACTTGCGGGGCGAATTCATAGTACCCGCTTAACATATCGGAAAATAAAGGGTGAATAATGTTTTATGGTTTTTTGGATTTAAAAACAAAAATAGGTTTAGCTTTAACAATTTTTTTGTTGATAGCGAGTGTTGTTAGCTTTATTTTTGCTTATACGCGCCCTGCGCCAACGGATGCCTTCTCTGCTCTAGAGGTAGGAATTGGTTATCGTTATTTTGCGTTCTATATCACAAGTATGTTTTCGATTGGAGGTGTGACGATTGGACGTTATTACAAGTTAAATAATTAAACACAGAATTTTGTTACTTAGTCACAAATTGGCCATTTTCCCATCCCCCGATATTGTTAAATCTGGAAAATGCCCACCCTTTTTATCTGTCACATATGACAGGTTGAAAGGGTAGTCAAAGCTGTGGTTCGCTACGTGAAATAT
>NZ_FPLG01000067.1:0-6214 GCF_900120065.1 Moritella viscosa | reverse complement strand
TCATAATGTAAATGGGGGCCCGTTACGCGACCCGTCGCACCAACCGTACCAATTTTTTGATTCTGTTTAACCCGCTGTCCTTGTTTGACACTACGCTTATTCATGTGCAGGTATTTAGTGACAATATTAGCGTTATGTTTAATAAAGACGTAATTACCGTTAAAGCGATTATAAGCAGATGCGATAACTTTACCATCACCTGCAGATACAATAGGGGTACCTGTTCTAGCTGCGTAATCAATACCATTATGCGCACGTACTCTACCTGTTACTGGATGACGGCGATTACGGTTAAAACTAGAGCTGATATATTTAAAGTTTACCGGAGCGCGTAAGAAGGCTTTACGCATAGAGCGTCCTGACGGGGTATAGTAGCTGCCATCTTTATGGCGTACCGCTTGAAATTTATCACCTTGGTTGATGAACTCTGCGGCAAGGATATTACCTGTAGAAACAAAATCACCATTAATATATTGTTCTTCATAAATCACTGCAAAACTGTCGCCCGCTCGAATGTCGAGGGCGAAATCGATATCCCAACCAAATATTGTGGCTAAGTTCATGATTTGTTTTGCTGGCATTTTACCTTTAACACCTGCATTCCAGAAGTTACTGGTGATCTCTGCACGCGTGAATGTTTCTCTGACTTCTATTTTGTTTTTAAGGGTGTTAGTTGTGTAACCATCAGCTGTTTTATTAATGTGTAACGATTCGGTGGCGCTGTAAGGATAAATAAGCTCAACAAATTGGCCATCATTATTCGTTGTGATGGTTAGTTTTTGTCCAGGGTAGATACTGCGTAAGCGTTTTGCCGATGACAACTTATCTATTTCATAGATGGTTTTTGTCGATAAATGGCTACGTTGACCAATTAACGATAGATTATCACCCGCGCGAACGATAATTTCCTCACTGGTTAATCGTGATTTAACCGGCTTATTTTCTGCCGAGGTAATGCGAGGTAATTTTAAACTGTAACGATCACCCACTTGGTAGATATAAAAAGAGTCTGCATCTGATGATTGTGGTGCGCTGGTGGAGACTGGGAGTAACAGCAGTGTAATGATCAAACCAAAGATAATTAGAATGGAGGTTCGGTGCTGTTTTGGTAATTGCTTAAAACGGTTACCGAATGACATAAGAAAGCACTACCTTGTGGCAATTAAAAAATAAGTTACGTATTCTAGCAAATACTAAGGTCTGTGCAAAAAAAATTATCACCAAATTAATCGCATTGCCTCAGTGCAATGGTTTTCAATTGTGATGCTATCCAGTAGTATAGAGTCATTATATTTAGGTAATAAGTGTGGAGCTTAATATTATGACGCAAATCAATGATGCGTTACGTGAAATCAAACGTGGTACAGAAGAAATCCTAGTTGAAGAAGAATTAGTAGCAAAGCTGAAAGAAGGTCGTCCGCTAAGAATTAAATTAGGTGCTGATCCAACAGGTGCTGATCTACATTTAGGCCATACTGTTATCTTAAACAAGTTACGTCAATTTCAAGACCTTGGTCATGAAGTTATCTTCTTGATTGGTGACTTCACTGCAACCGTGGGTGACCCGTCAGGTAAAAACTCGACACGTCCACCACTAACGCGTGAAGATGTACTTGTTAATGCGAAAACGTATACGGATCAAGTATTCAAAATTTTAGATGAATCAAAAACACGCATTGAATTTAACTCTACGTGGTTAAACGAATTAGGTGCTGCGGGCATGATCCGTTTGGCATCGCAACAAACAGTTGCACGTATGCTAGAGCGTGATGACTTCAAAAAACGCTATGCGTCAAATCAAGGTATCGCGATCCACGAATTTATGTACCCACTATTACAAGGTTATGATTCAGTTGCACTGCAATCGGATGTTGAACTTGGCGGTACAGATCAAAAGTTTAACTTATTAATGGGTCGCGAATTACAAAAAGCAGAAGGTCAAAAACCACAAACGGTTATTATGATGCCACTGCTTGTTGGTCTTGATGGCGTGAAGAAAATGTCTAAATCAGCGAACAACTATATTGGTGTAACAGATGCTCCAAACGAGATGTTCGGTAAGATTATGTCAATCACTGATGAATTGATGTGGAACTACTTCGAATTATTATCATTCCGTCCATTAGCTGAAATTGAAAAATTCAAAGCTGATATCGCGGCAGATGCCGTTAATCCACGTGATGTTAAAATTTCATTAGCAAAAGAAATCATTGCTCGTTTTCATGATGAAGTTGCAGCAGAAAGCGCGCATAATGATTTCACTCAGCGTTTTTCAAAAAATGCGATCCCAGATGAAATGCCAGAGTTTGATTTTGCAGTAAGTGATGCAATTGCAATTGCTAACTTATTAAAAGAAGCTGGCTTAGTATCAGGGACATCGGAAGCGATGCGTATGATCAAGCAAGGTGCTGTTAAAATTGATGGCGAAAAAGTAGAAGATACACGACTTGTACCTGCAGCCGGTACAGCTGTATACCAAGTTGGTAAACGTAAGTTTGCACGTATTACACTTGGCTAGTTGCTGATAAGATACTATTTATCGGTGTATTGTAATAATTGATACATTGTTATAAATAATTTAAGCCCGTTATGATGATTGTCATAACGGGCTTTTTAGTTTTTAGGCTCGCTAATGTAATTTACGAGCGGTGGTGTTTTAGAGTAAAAATAGGTAATCTTAAATGCCAATGTACTGCGGCCATTCGGAGTGTAAATACTCCTGTCATGGCTAATAACATCGCAAAACCTTCAGTAATGCCAATGAGTAATGAGCCTGTATAAACCACGCCACCCAAGACCGATGCCGTCGCATAGATATCTTTTTGTAATACCATAGGTACGCGACTGGCTAACAGATCTCGAATGATGCCTCCTGCAACACCTGTGATAACACCCATCACTACCGCGGTCATCCCTGGAGCGCCATAAGCTAAGGCTTTCTGCGTACCCAGTACGGTGAATAAGGCTAAGCCTGCTGCATCGGCAAGGGGTAAGAATATTGGCGGCATGCGATGATTACGGTTAGCAAACAAAATGGTTAACAGAGATGTCAGAATAATAACGGTGAGGTAAACGGGGTCGTGCACCCAGAATGCAGGGCCTACATCTAAGATAGCATCACGTATTGTGCCACCTCCAATCGCCGTTACGGCAGCTAATACTGTTGCGCCAAATGGGTCCATGCGCATCTGGCCTGCGACTTGTACGCCTGATATTGCAAAAACGGCGGTTCCCGCTAAATCGAGTAAATAAATCATATCCATGTTCATCATTAGTAAACTTGTTAACCCTTTTTCTATACTCAAACGACTTGATGATGCTATATCAGAGGCTAGCTTGGGTATATTTGTCCATAATTAAGAAGAGCAGAGTATACGGATAGAAAAAATGATTTCTTTTAGCTATATCGAAGTTCTAACAAATAAAGTGGCTGAATATAAATAAAAATTGAATTGTTAATGATGTGATTATGAATACTATCTTTCAGATGAAATTGAGAGGGAAGTGAGTAAAAGTGAATTATATAAGGGCATAAAAAAAACAGCATAGAGAAGTTTTCGTTTATTTATAATCAAGTGTTATAAAACAATAAACTTTTCCATGCTGTTTTTGGTATTTCAAACTATAGGCTAGCGATTGATGGTAAAACACCACTTGTGATAGCTAAAGTAGTTAAAACAGTAAAAACGGCTATAAATTCTTTCATGATAATGTCCTTGATGCTGATGGGTTGAGTACATTATGCACACATTTTATTCATTTGGCTAGCTATTTATAAGAAAAATGTAACTTTTGGTGCTTTGGGGGCTTGATACAATCGAAGTGCTGATTAGTGTATGTGTTAATGCTTTTATCAGTGTCATCTGTAGCGCCTCATGATGTTTTTGTTGTTAAACGTATTAATTTTCATGTAAAAGTTTGGTTTTGGTCGTTACGATTATGACTTTACTTGTGTTGGGCTAAATGTACGTAAAGTGGCTCGTTAAGCCTAATTTTAAGGTTGGTTGTTAATGAGCAATCAAAGGTCTCAATAATCAGATTTTATGTGTTTAATGGTTTGAATTAGGTGAAGTGTCGTCATATTCGTATTACAATAGGGGGCATTATGATTGTAAACATTGTCGGCGCTGTAAAATTCAGTAATGTCATGATAATGAATTGATTAGAAGGTTATAAAAGCATTATGAGTAATATTATCCCAATGACTGCACGTGGTGCAGATAATTTACGCCAAGAATTAGAGCATCTTAAAACTGTTCGCCGCCCTGAAATTGTGAGTTCAATTGCTGAAGCGCGTGAACACGGTGATTTAAAAGAAAATGCGGAATACCATGCGGCACGTGAAGAGCAAGGGTTTTGTGAAGGCCGTATTCAAGATATCGAAGGCAAATTGTCAAATTGTCAAATTATCGATGTAACAAAAATAGCAAACAATGGTCGTGTTATTTTTGGTTGCACAGTGACGATTTATAACACTGATACGGAAGATGAGATTACTTATAATCTAGTGGGTGATGATGAAGCGGATATTAAGCAAAACCGTATTTCAATTAACTCACCAATTGCGCGTGGTTTAGTGGGTAAAAGTGTTGATGATGTTGCGGTCGTGACGACACCGGGCGGCGCGATTGAATTTGAAATTGTATCGGTAGAATATATCTAACTATCGACACACTGCATGAAGATACAGATACGCATTACTGTGTACTGTGACCCAGTTTTAACACTGGGTATAGTCGAGCTGGGATTCCTTGCCCAGCTGGATACTCATAAAGCTATTATTTTCTTGGCAGTATGATTTTCTTTTCATCACTTGTACGATAAATGACCAGTGTGTGGCCAATACTTTGTACTTTTTCTGCGTTAGCTTCTTTTACAATGGTATCCATTACTAATGCTTTTTGGTCACGGTCTTCTGACGCAACTTTAATTTTGATTAATTCATGGTGTGCTAGCGCTACTTCAATTTCAGCCATTACACCTTCTGTTAAGCCGTGTTGGCCTAGTAAGATGACAGGTTTCAATGAGTGTGCTAAACCTTTTAGGTGTTGCTTTTGTTTGTTGCTTAATGCCATATTTTAAATTTCTTATTACTTAGGGTTGAAAAAGAGTAATTTTAGCTTCATCTTCATCTTAATACCATGCCATTATGGCAATGGTTTAAAAAAATATTATTAACAGGCTTTCAGATGACCCCGACACCGAAGAAAAAAAGTACCCAAAAGGGCAGCTCAAAGAATTGGCTGCAAGAGCATCACAACGATAAATATGTGAAAGATGCGAAGAAACAAGGGTTGCGTTCACGTGCGACTTTTAAGCTTGAAGAGATTCAAGCAAAAGATAAATTATTAAAACCGGGTATGAATATTGTTGACCTTGGCGCGGCTCCTGGTGGTTGGTCGCAATATGCGGTTAAACAATTAGGTGATAGAGGTCGTGTTATTGCTTGTGATATTTTAGCTATGGATCCAATTGCAGGGGTCGATTTCTTGCAAGGTGACTTTCGAGACGAGAAAGTACTCTCAGCATTACTGGCTAAAGTCGGTGATGGTCAGATTGACGTTGTTATTTCTGATATGGCGCCCAATATGAGTGGTAATATCGGTGTTGACCAACCTGCTTCAATATACTTGGTCGAACTTGCACTCGAAATGTGCCGTGAAGTGCTTAAACCAAATGGCAGTTTTGCGGTCAAAGTATTCCAAGGTGAAGGCTTTGAGCAATTCATGAAAGATGTACGTAGTTTGTTTACTGTAGTTAAAACCAGAAAACCGGATTCATCACGTGCTCGTTCACGCGAAGTGTTCATCGTTGCGACGGGTTACAAAGGCTAAATTATTGTGACCTGTAACAAAAGGTAATATCACTGCTGCTATTGAAGAGTAAAATCTAGATTTGTTATCAATAAACATTTAATTATGTTAATAAATAGCCAAGTCTTGATATATTTGAGTAGACAGTAGAGAATATCTAAATGGTTCTGCAACCTTGCATTTTAATTGTAAGGATCACAGGATTAAAATTTAAAATGTAAGTTGTTGTTAAACTGTCTATATTTAGAATATATTGAGTATATCAACTGTTTTTTTTCAGGGAACTTAAGACCCGGAGAGGCTAGATTTTGAGTGATATGGCAAAAAATCTGATTTTATGGCTGGTTATTGCAGTCGTATTAATGTCAGTATTTCAGAGTTTCGGACCAAACGGGAGTCCA
>NZ_FPLG01000049.1:0-514 GCF_900120065.1 Moritella viscosa | reverse complement strand
CGAAACAACTGACGGCAATTAAGCTGCAGACAAGCGTTATCGATGGCATCTTGTTTGGTTTCGCATTCACCTACTTCAACAGTGCGAAGTTCGTGCGTTTTAGGATGCTCACGCATGCTGCCACTTGGACACAGTGCTATTGCTAAATACATCATCGCCACAACTCCACTGACTCAGTTTTATGCAAAGGTGACGTATCTTCCCAGTACTTAGCAATACAAGCAGCGAGGTCTTGATAACCCAAATTGACCGCAACAAAGTACAGTGAACGCAGCGCACCAAGTGCTTGTAGTTCTTGTTCAGAAAAGGAATTGGTATTACCAACAACACATACCCAAAATGAAGATAAAGTAATTAATACTGTTTTGCGGGGAAGCTGCGAGTGATTAAATGCCAGAGCAGGCATAACCAATGCGTCATAATCACCGGCATCAACAACTTCAAATAATGCAGCAATATCATTAGCTCGCTCATCACTAACACCGAAATCTTGAAGCGCACTAATCATTTCTTT
>NZ_FPLG01000047.1:0-142545 GCF_900120065.1 Moritella viscosa | reverse complement strand
GCACCACCACAGCGGTTTTCGACGTCTGACATAAGAAAAACCAATTCGCGTACAGCTTGTTGTGCCTTTCTAACAATTGCGTCTTTCTTATGGCGCGTAAGGCGGCGATCTGATTCAGCTTCTAAGATGTGGCGACTAATATCACCGGTCTGAATTGCTACGCTCATAGCGCTAAGCGTTAACGGCTTTGACTCGCCCTGTTTTGGTAGGCGAACAGCAACTAATCCAATGTCTAAAATTGCACTGTTGATAATGTCGTGATTATCAGTAGCCTTAGTGATTTTGATTAACTCTGTAACTGTTAGTTGGTGGGGTTGGTTGGGATTCAATTTATTACGAAGCATCTGACCGCGCATGCCACAGTCGTTTGCAATTGACTCTACGTTTTCAATATCCGTAAAACGGATGCAAGCCGCGTCAATTACGCTTTGTTTACTATCATTAATTTCAAACATTGAACAAATTTCCCTATTTGAGATGATCAAACTACGCAGTCACGACAGCAAAGAAAAGATAACCAGTAAGAACCAGTTGAACGACCGAAGGCGCTATTAAGCTCAATTCTTGTCGGTACTTAGATATGAAGTTGATGATCAACATATTTAAACCTCTAATTTGAAATGTCTGTATCTACAAGGCGTAGATGTCTTTTGGAGTGCGAACATCCCAACCAGCGGCTTCTAATGAACTCATTACCATTTGGGCTTGGTTCACATAGATGGTGCTACTTTTACCCACTTGCATGGTAGGCAAGACACCGCGAGTGGCTTGAGCACGAACGGCGCTAAGTGATTGATCTGTACGGCGAGCGTAGACTTCTAACGTGATCGGCAACATATCTGGCTGAATGTTAATCACTAAATTTTCTTGGGTATCTGATTTCTTAGGCATTTGATGTATCCTCTATAGGTTTAACTAATGAATGCTGTGGTGTAACACAGCATTACCAATCATACGATTGGTAAAATATACCAATCATACGTGGGGTGTGTCAATGCTTTTTAAAAAAAGACTAAAAGCAATAATTAGAGAAGAAGGCATGAGCCAAAAAGTTTTTGCTGAAGAAATCGATGTCAGCCTAGGTGCTGTAGAGCAATATCTATCGGGAAAAAGGATTCCAGCTGGCGATGTAATAATGAAAATTGTCTCGCACGAGCAATTTAAAAAATACACAATGTGGCTGTTAACAGGGGACGTTGAAGAAGATTCAGACCAAGTTAGTCCAAAACCATCTACTCAAGAAAAATGCGGTTTAGTGTCTGATGATTCAGAGAAGGAAGCTTGATATGTCAGACTGGCAAGAAAATCATTGTCACTGGGTCGGACAAGATGGATTTAACGATGAGGGCGAAATATCACTCGAAGAAATGTTAGAAGAAAGAGCAAAAGAGGACAAACTGTACCTCCAGCGTAACCCTTTTTGTACTGCTCTGTTTCATTGTGAACACTGTGATAACAAATTCGAGGCTAGAGCATCTGAAAGACATCGATGCCCCTGTGATAATACTTCTTATGCCAAAGAACTATGGATACTCAAAGGTAAAAGAAAAGGCGCAAATAGTTATGCAAAAATTCGAGAGTAAGTGAACGTTACTGATTTACAGTTTGTCAGCAAACTGTAAATAAAATTCATAACAAAAACATGAAATCCGACAGCTAATACTGTCTCATTTTTTGCAATAAACAAAATGGGCAAAATCTGCACTAGTATGCAGCGTTATAGGACTCTCGATGCTTATCTTAAAAATCAAATCTTTAGTTGAGAAATACATCCCAAATAAAAATGACTTATTCACTATGGCAATCGAAGGGGCTGACTCTGAATATCAAATATTAGAAGTAAATGAAAAACAATTTTACGAAGCGTTGGTTTTGTTTACTTTACAAATCATAGGTGTGTTTTTGACTGCATGGTTTGTTAATTTTCTTGGTCATATTTTCATTATTAATTTTGATTCAAGTTTTCTTTTTGGTGTTTTAGTTTTACCTTTATTAGCTATTTTAAAGGAATTTCCCGAAGTATTTTCTGTTCTATTTATAAAGGTTGGGTTATCCAACCAAAGCATTGCTGTTAAAACAGGTTTTCATTTCGAGAGTCTTGATAAGCTCGACTTAGATACTATAGAAAATATAGAAATTGTAACGACTCCTTTAGGAAATAAATTAGGTTACGGAACGCTAGATATTTATAGTTATGGTAGCAGTATTAGGGTTCCCTATATTAACGAACCTTATAAAACCAAAAATATCATTGAAGCGTACGTTAAAGAAATAAAAAAGGTTAAGGCTTAATACGTTGCTAGGCGTTAGGAGTAAGTGTGGTAACTGTTAAAAGGATTCAGGCTGGTCAGTATTCTGTATCAGACGGGCGTTTTATTATAAAAAGTGGCTCAAGTTGGTATGTGGTAAATAGTGAGGGTGAGCCTAATTTTGGCCCAGTTCCTACGCTAGGTTCAGCTAAGAAATATGTAAATACGGGTTTAACACCAATTGGTCAGCATAACCTTGGCTCAAAGCACGGAAGACAACAAAGCAAAAAAGAGTTCAATGCTTATTTAGCCTCCGAGGCTAAAAATGGAAATAACGCTCCAGCAATTTTATGGACGATTGTTATGTTTGCTGTTTGTATATTTGTTTTAATTGTTCGCGGTTATTAAAATTCTACGTTTTATTAATGGAATATAATCACTATTCCTAAATTGGTATCTCAAACTCATTAATTTGTAAATAATTATAATACCCTTTTCGGGTGAATAATTTCATTCACTACAAATTAAAGGTGACAAGATGTCTTTTGATACGAGATTACGCGCTATTATTCAAGAAGAGCGGTATAGCAATCAACAACTCGCTAATGCGTTACGTTTTAATCTATCCGCAACAGCGAACTATGTTACTGGACAAAAGGAACCATGCTGCCAATTTTTAATGCAATTTAGCCAGCATGACTGTTTTAAAAAATACACAATATGGCTATTAACCGGAAATGTTGAGCCGCGTTCAGGTCAAGTTTGTCCGGTTTTCTCAACTCAAGAGCCATGCGTTTAAATCAAAAGGAGGTGGACTCAACTACAATAAAAACGTTAGCAATACAATTTTACCCTAGGGAGGACAACTAGATGTCTATTAAATCTATTCCTAACGGGTATGAGGTCGATTGTCGTCCGCAAGGACGAAGTGGTAAACGATACAGAAAGAAGTTTAAAACGAAAGGCGAAGCGCAACAGTATGAACGC
This sequence comes from Moritella viscosa, assembly GCF_900120065.1. Classification (NCBI taxonomy): domain Bacteria; kingdom Pseudomonadati; phylum Pseudomonadota; class Gammaproteobacteria; order Alteromonadales; family Moritellaceae; genus Moritella; species Moritella viscosa. The sequence goes on along the minus strand of NZ_FPLG01000047.1, from coordinate 139,309 downwards.
TGGTTATTATCAACTCAGAATCAAAAAGGCTGGGTAGAGAAATCAGCAGACAAGCGGCCGTTACGCGATTTAATTGATCTTTGGTATCACTACCATGGTCAACAGTTAAAACGCCCTGAAAAAGAGCTAAAACACCTGTTATCTATTGATAAAGACTTAGGGCACCCAAGGGCAGACCAGGTAACTAAACAGCGCGTTATGCAATTCCGAGCCGACAAAATGGCTATAGGGAATAAAGCAACAACGATCAATAGGAGCCAAGTCAGGCTAAGTGGTGTTTTTACTGTATTGATAAAAGCTGGTGAGTTTCATAACGAACACCCATTAAAAGGGATCGGCAAACTCAAGATACGCGCAACTGAAATGGGGTTTTTGAATAAAAAAGAAATCATTCAGTTGCTAGATAATCTTAGTGGCGATGAACTTAATATCGCTAAGTTGTGTTTATCGACAGGTGCGCGTTGGAGTGAAGCAGCAGAACTACGGGGAAATGATATTATTCATGGGCGAGTTACATTCAATGATACCAAAAATGGTAAAAATAGAACTGTACCTATAACGTCAGAATTAATGAATGATATCTACAAAGGAAAAACAGGTCGGTTGTTTAATGGTTCATACATGGAGTTTTATGATGTGCTGAAAGCGCAGGGCTTTGATTTACCTAAAGGTCAGGCAACGCATGTTTTACGGCATACTTTTGCGAGTCATTTTATGATGAACGGGGGCAATATTTTAACGTTGCAAAAAATCCTAGGTCATTCAACGATTATGCAAACAATGACTTATGCTCACCTTGCTCCGGATTATTTGAATGAAGCGATGACGCTAAACCCAATGTCCACATTGTGACCAAACTCGTAGTATATGATACATATCGCAGTATCAATCTAAATAGTTAAAGCTATGTTTTAAATAGAAAAACCACCTTAGAGCAACTTGTAGTAAGTCGCCCGAAGGTGGCTTTATTTTAAAAAAACAGCTGTTAACCTAATTTAGCTCGTAAAGCAGAACCAATATCAGCTAATGAACGTACCGTTGCTACACCAGCATCTTCTAGTGCCGCAAATTTCTCGTCTGCAGTACCTTTACCGCCAGCGATAATTGCGCCTGCATGACCCATTCGCTTACCTGCTGGCGCTGTAACGCCGGCAATGTAAGAAACAACAGGTTTAGTTACATTCGCTTTAATATAAGCTGCTGCTTCTTCTTCTGCCGTACCACCGATTTCACCAATCATTACAATTGCTTCAGTTTGTGGGTCATTTTCGAATAACTCAAGTACGTCAATAAAGTTGGTACCAGGGATCGGATCACCACCGATGCCAACACATGTTGATTGACCGTAACCTTCATCAGTAGTTTGTTTTACTGCTTCGTACGTAAGCGTACCAGAGCGTGAAACAATACCGATTTTGCCCGGCTTGTGAATGTGACCAGGCATAATACCAATTTTACATTCACCAGGAGTGATAACACCTGGACAGTTAGGACCGATCATACGAACATTTTGCTGATCAAGTTTAACTTTAACTTCGATCATATCTACAGTCGGTATACCTTCTGTAATACAAACGATAAGTTCGATACCTGCATCAATTGCTTCTAAGATAGCATCTTTACAGAACGGTGCTGGTACATAGATAACTGACGCAGTTGCGCCAGTTGTTTCTACTGCATCACGTACTGTGTTAAATACAGGCAAACCTAAATGTGTCGTGCCACCTTTACCAGGAGAAACACCACCAACCATTTGAGTTCCGTAATCAATAGCTTGCTCTGAGTGGAAAGTACCTTGACCACCAGTGAAACCTTGACAGATCACTTTCGTATCTTTATTAATTAAAACGCTCATTTATTTGCCCTCCGCTGCTGCAACAACTTGTTGCGCTGCATCCGTTAGGCTAGATGCTGCAATAATATTTAAGTCAGATTTAGCTAAAACTGCACGGCCTAATTCTGCATTGTTACCTTCAAGACGTACAACAACTGGCACTTGTACGCCAACTTCTTGTACTGCGCCAATAATACCTTCAGCGATCATATCGCAACGAACGATACCACCGAAAATATTAACAAGTACGGCTTTAACATTGTCATCAGAAAGAATGATTTTGAATGCTTCAGCAACTCGTTCTTTTGTTGCACCGCCGCCTACGTCAAGGAAGTTAGCTGGTTTGCCGCCATGGATGTTAACAATATCCATAGTGCCCATCGCTAGACCTGCGCCGTTTACCATACAACCAATGCTACCGTCTAATGCAACATAGTTTAACTCAAATTTAGCAGCGTGAGCTTCACGTGCATCTTCTTGAGTAATATCTTGCATAGTACGAAGTTTAGGTTGGCGATAAAGCGCATTCGAATCGATAGTAATTTTACCATCTAAACAAACAAGGTCACCTGCGCCAGTAATAATAAGCGGGTTGATTTCAAGTAACGCCATATCAGAATCAGTGAACATTTTAGCTAGACCCATAAAGATCTGTGTAAACTGTTTGATTTGAGCGCCTTGTAAACCAAGTTTGAATGCAAGCTCACGCGCTTGGAAAGGTTGTGCACCAACAAGTGGATCAATCGTTGCTTTGTGAATTAACTCAGGAGTTTGTTCAGCAACAGTCTCAATATCAACGCCACCTTCGGTTGATGCCATAAATACAACTTTACGCGAACCACGGTCGATAACAGCACCAAGGTAAAGTTCATTTGCGATATCACCCGCAGCTTCAACAAGAATTTGTGAAACCGGTTGACCATTTGCATCAGTTTGATAAGTAACTAAGTTCTTACCTAACCAATGCTCAGCAAATGCTGTAATTTCATCTTTAGAAGTTACAAGCTTAACACCACCTGCTTTACCACGCCCGCCGGCGTGAACTTGACACTTAACAACCCATTTATCGCCACCAATTTTGTCAGCGAAAGCTGCCGCTTCATGAGGTACGTTTGTTGCGTAACCTTCAGGAACTGGCAAACCATATTCAGCAAAAAGTTGTTTTGCCTGGTACTCATGCAGATTCATGCTCGTATATCCATGTTAATAGCCACAAGGGCTTGTCCCGAGAACCTACGCCTCAAGATAAGGCGTAAGCAACTAAATAAAACTAAATATTACACATCTAAAAGAAGACGAGTTGGGTCTTCTAATAATTCTTTGATTGTTACTAAGAAACCAACAGACTCTTTACCATCAACAATACGGTGATCGTAAGAAAGAGCAAGATACATCATAGGTAAGATAACAACGTTACCATCAACAGCCATTGGACGATCTTGGATTTTATGCATACCCAAAATTGCACTTTGTGGCGGGTTGATGATTGGCGTTGACATTAATGAACCAAATACACCACCGTTAGTGACAGTGAAGTTACCGCCAGTCAGATCTTCAATTGATAATTTTCCATCACGACCTTTTAGTGCTAATTCACGAATGTTCTTCTCGATATCAGCAAGACTCATCGTATCGCAATCACGTAATACAGGTGTTACTAAACCACGAGGCGTTGAGATAGCGATGCTTACATCAAAGTAGTTATGATAAACAATATCGGTACCATCAAGTGATGCATTCACTTCTGGGTAACGTTTTAACGCTTCAACTACTGCTTTAACGTAGAAAGACATGAAACCTAAACGGATACCATGACGCTCTTCAAATACGTCTTTATACTGTTTACGAATATCCATGATAGGTTTCATGTTAATTTCGTTAAACGTGGTAAGCATTGCCGTTGAGTTTTTAGCTTCTAATAAACGTTCAGCAATACGCTTACGTAATCGAGTCATAGGAACACGTTTTTCACTACGGCCAGCTTGAAGTTCAACGACAGGTGCAACTACTGGTGCTTTTGCTACTGGTGCGGCAGGTGCTAATACTTTTTCAACATCTTCTTTTGTGATTAGGCCATTTTTTCCTGTACCAGTAATCTTAGAAGCATCTAAACCTTTTTCAGCAATAAGACGACGAACAGCAGGACTTGCGTCTACTGTTGCTTCACTTGCTTCTGCAGGCTTGTCTTTTGTTTCTTCACCAGCAACAGCGCCAACTTTCAATTTACCAATGACTTGCTGACCAAGAACGGTTGCACCGTCATCTTCAAGAATTTCTTCAAGCACACCAGATTCAACAGCTGGCACTTCTAAAATAACTTTGTCAGTTTCAATCTCTACAATAATTTCATCACGCTCAACGGCATCGCCTGGGCGTTTATGCCATGTTGCAATAGATGCATCTGCTACAGATTCTGGCAGTACAGGTACCAAAATTTCAATTGTCATTTTCATAATTCCTTTAATAAACTATTTCTGTGCAACAGTTAAAGCATCTTCAATAAGTGCTAGCTGTTGTTTTGTATGTACAGACATGTAACCGACTGCAGGAGATGCTGATGCAGCACGTCCTGCATAACTTAATTTCGCCCCTTGCGGGATTACGCCCCAGAAATTATGCTGACTTGAATACCAAGCGCCCTGATTCTGAGGTTCTTCTTGACACCAAACAAACTGTTCTACGTGTTGATACTCTGCAAATATAGCTGCAATTTCCGCATGAGGGAAAGGATAAAGCTGTTCAATACGTACAATAGCAACATCCGTCTGACCCAATTTACGACGCGTTTCTAGTAAATCGAAATATACTTTACCACTACACATAACAACACGTTTGACTTGTGCTGCGTCGAGAGTATCAATTTCACCGATTGCATTTTGGAACGTGCCATCTGCTAATTCAGATAAACTAGAAATAGCTAATGGGTGACGTAATAACGATTTAGGTGTCATCACGATCAATGGACGACGCATTGGGCGAACTGTTTGACGACGGAGCATATGGTAAACCTGCGCAGGTGTACTAGGTACACACACTTGCCAGTTATGCTCTGCGCACATTTGCATGTAACGTTCTAAACGTGCAGATGAATGCTCAGGACCTTGCCCTTCATAGCCATGTGGTAACAATACTGTTAGGCCACACATACGACCCCATTTCTGTTCACCAGAAGAAAGGAACTGATCAAATACAACTTGTGCGCCATTGGCGAAATCACCAAACTGTGCTTCCCAAATAGTTAAACCACTTGGTTCAGTTGTCGCATAACCGTATTCAAACGCTAATACTGCAGCTTCAGATAATACTGAGTCGTGAATAGTTAGCTCACCTTGTTCAGGTTTTAAATTAGCTAATGGCGTATATGTACTCGCGTTTTCTTGATTATGTACAACTGCATGGCGGTGGAAGAAAGTACCACGACCAACATCTTGCCCTGTTAGACGGACTTTATAGTTATCATCAAGTAATGTTGCATATGCAAGCGTTTCAGCAAAACCCCAATCACATGGTTTCTCACCGTTTGCCATTAAAACACGGTCTGAATAAATCTTCTGTACACGAGACTGGATCTTATGTCCTTCGGGTACAGCCGTCATTTTCAATGCAAGGTCAGATAATTTATCCTGAGCGACTTGTGATTGATAAGACATATCCCATTCGTGTTTTAAGTAAGGATTCCAATCAACAGAGTGCTGCTGCATCGGACGCCATTCTTTAACAACACATTCACCATGGTCAAGTTGATCACGATATTCGTTAATAAAACCCGTTGCTTCAGAGGCATCAATAACGCCTTCATTGACAAGTTGATCTGCATATATCTTACGCGGTGTTGGGTGCTTTTTGATTTTTTTATACATTAATGGCTGCGTTGCACTCGGCTCATCAGCTTCATTATGGCCATGACGACGATAACAAACTAAATCAATAACAACATCACGCTTAAATGTATTACGGAAATCAAGTGCGATTTGTGTCACCAATACAACAGCTTCAGGGTCATCTGCATTTACATGGAAGATGGGAGCCTGAACCATTTTTGCGATATCCGTACAGTATTCTGTAGAACGCATATCTTTTGGATTTGATGTTGTAAAACCAACTTGGTTATTCACAACAATCCGAATTGTACCGCCAATACCGTAAGCGCGTGTTTGTGACATATTAAATGTCTCAGCAACAACACCTTGACCAGTAATTGCAGAATCTCCATGAATTGTAATCGCCAGTACTTCATCACCATCAGTGCTGCCATGACGTTCTTGACGTGCACGAACAGAGCCCATGACTACTGGGTTAACAATTTCTAAATGCGATGGATTAAAAGCAAGAGCTAAATGTACATTACCGCCTGGAGTGTTAAAATCAGAACTGAAACCCTGATGATATTTAACATCGCCCGCGCCCCAAGCATCGCTATGTTTGCCAGCAAATTCATCAAATAAGTCTGTTGGTTTTTTACCCAATACATTCACTAACATATTTAGTCTGCCGCGATGCGCCATACCAATAACTGCTTCTTTGATACCTTGCTCACCACTACGACGAATTAATTCTTTCATCATTGGAATTAGTGCATCACCGCCCTCAAGCGAGAAACGTTTTGCACCTGGGAACTTAGCACCTAGATATTTTTCCAGACCTTCAGCCGCGGTTAAGTTATCTAAAAATCGTAATTTATCTTCTTTTTCAAACTCAGGCGTACTTTCAACTGATTCTAAACGGCTTTGGATCCAACGTTTTTCTTCAGTAGAAACGATATGCATATACTCAGCTGCAATTGAGCCGCAATAGGTTTTTTGTAACGAAGTATAAAGCTCACTGAGTTTCATGCTTTCTTGGCCAATTGCATATGAACCAACATTAAAGCTAGCATCAAAATCAGCATCAGAAAGGTTGTGATATACAGGGTCTAGGTCTTGTACACGATCACGTGTCCATAGGCCTAATGGATCTAAGTTAGCATGTTGATGACCTCGAAAACGGAAAGCATTGATTAACTGTAATACTTTAACCTGTTTCGCATCATTATGTGGGTCGCTTACTTGAGCAGCATATCGAGATGTATCTTTCGCAAGGCGAATGAAATAATCCTTTACAGGACCATGTGGAACTTCTTTAGTATTATCAACTTTAGGGAGCCCTAAAAATACAGTTTGCCATTCTTCGCCAACTGAATCTGGATCTGCCAAAAATTGCTCATATAGATCTTCAATATATGTCTGGTTCGCACCGGCTAGATGAGAGGATTCTAACCAGGCTTTCATGACGTTATTCTGCATTCTCTGCCCTTTTCACTTTAAATGTCCACCGCGCCAGAGATGGTAGCAAAGATTTTAAATTACTGGCCATTCCCAACGGAATGACCATTGTAACTAAAAACTAACAAAAAACATTGCTACACCGCACGTTGTAGTAACATAGATTTAATATTACCGATTGCTTTTGTAGGATTTAGACCTTTAGGACACACGTTTACACAGTTCATAATACCGTGACAACGGAATACACTAAACGCATCGTCTAATTCTGATAAACGTTGTTCAGTTGCTGAGTCACGACTATCGACTAAGAAACGGTAAGCCGCCAATAAGCCTGCAGGACCAACGAACTTGTCAGGATTCCACCAGAATGATGGGCATGACGTAGAACAACACGCACACAAGATACACTCATACAGTCCATCTAACTTCTCACGCTCTTCAGGAGACTGAAGGTTTTCGCGAGCAGGTGGAATAGCACTGTCGTCTGTAATTAAGAACGGTTTAATACGTGCGTAATTATCATAAAATTGCGACATATCAATAACGAGATCTCGGACCACTGGCAAACCAGGTAACGGTCGAATAACAATCGTTTTGTTCACATTTAAATCAGACAATGGTGTGATACATGCGAGGCCATTTTTACCATTCATGTTAACACCATCAGAGCCACATACACCTTCACGACAAGAACGACGGAAAGCTAATGTCGCATCTGTTTCTTTTAACAAGATAAGTGCGTCAAGAACCATCATATCTGAACCTTCAGGTACTTCAAGGTTCATTTCTTGCATTTTAGGTTTGCTATCAACATCAGGGTTATAGCGATAAATTGAAAATTTAACTTGCATCTTGATCCCTTATGTTTAGTAAACGCGTGCTTTAGGCACAAAGTGCTTCAGCTGTTCTTCAGTTAACAAGTTAGGTGATAAATTCACTTCACGAGTTGTCATTTCTTCATTTGTAGGTAAGTACAATGAATGACATAACCAATTCGCATCATCACGATCTGGGTAATCGAAACGACTGTGTGCACCACGACTTTCTGTACGGAAGTTAGCAGCATGTGCAGTTGCATATGCAGTTTCCATTAGATTATCGAGCTCTAGACATTCAATACGCTGTGTATTAAATTCTGTTGACGTATCGTCTAAGCGTGCATTTTGTAAACGTTTACGAATAGCACGTAATTGCTCCAGACCTTCTGCCATTGACTCACCTTCACGGAATACCGAGAAATTAAGCTGCATACATTCTTGTAAATCTTTACGAATTTGAACTGGATCTTCACCGTCTTTATTATTTTCCCAACGGTTTAAACGTTCAAGTGACGTATCAACATTTGCATCAGTTGCTTCTTTTGGCTCTGGGATAGTATCCAGCACTGTACCAAGGTAATTACCTGCAGCACGACCAAATACAACAAGATCCAGCAGTGAATTACCACCTAAGCGGTTTGCACCATGTACAGATACACAAGCGATTTCACCAACAGCAAATAAACCAGCAACAACTTCCATGCTACCGTCTTCTTTACGTGTTAATACTTCACCGTTAATATTCGCAGGTAAACCACCCATCATATAGTGACAAGTAGGAATTACTGGAATTGGTTCTTTCACTGGATCAACGTGAGCGAATGTACGAGATAATTCACAAATACCAGGTAGACGTGACTCAAGTACTTCTTCACCAAGATGATCGAGTTTTAGTTTGATGTGTGGACCCCAAGGACCATCACACGCACGGCCTTCACGGATTTCAGTCATCATTGAACGAGCTACAACGTCACGGCCCGCAAGATCTTTCGCGTTAGGTGCATAACGTTCCATGAAACGTTCGCCATCTTTGTTTAGAAGATAACCACCTTCACCACGACAACCTTCTGTTACAAGCACACCTGCGCCAGCAATACCTGTTGGGTGGAACTGCCACATTTCCATATCTTGTAATGGAATACCAGCACGAATTGCCATACCAACACCGTCGCCAGTATTGATGTGTGCATTCGTTGTAGAAGAGTAGATACGACCCGCGCCACCTGTAGCAAATACGGTTGCTTTTGATTTGAAGTAACAGATTTCACCTGTTTCAATATCAATCGCCGTACAACCAGTGATAATACCATCGTCATTTTTAACGAGGTCTAGTGCATACCATTCAGAAAATACTTTCGTTTCGTTCTTTACGTTTTGTTGATAAAGAAGGTGAAGTAATGCATGACCTGTACGATCGGCTGCAGCTGCTGTACGAGCCGCTTGTGCGCCACCGTATGCAAGCGACTGACCACCAAATGGACGTTGATAAATAGTACCATCTTCAAAACGAGAGAATGGTAGACCCATATGCTCAAGTTCTAAAATTGCTTCAGGACCCGTTTTGCACATAAATTCGATAGCGTCTTGATCACCGATATAATCAGAGCCTTTAACAGTATCGTACATGTGCCATGTCCAATCATCTTCGTGTGAATTACCTAAAGCAACGGTAATACCACCTTGAGCAGATACGGTATGTGAACGAGTTGGAAAAACTTTAGATAAAAGTGCACAACTTTTACCTGACTTAGATATTGATAGCGCAGCACGCATACCAGCACCACCGGCACCAATAACTACTGCGTCAAATTCGCGAACTGGAATACTCACTTATAACCCCCAAAGAACAACAAAACCAACAAGCGCATAAACAAATGCTGTGGTTGTTAGAACAAACTGTAATGCACCACGTAAACCGGTTGATTTAACATAGTCAGTTAATACCTGCCATACACCAATCCATGCATGAATTACGATAGCGATAAGGGTAAGAAGAGTGAATACTTTATTGCCAGTACTTGCAAAAAATTCAGCCCATACTTGAAAAGTAAGGTCGTTAAATGCAACGAAACCAACAAAATAAAATGTATATAGTGCCATGATGATGGCGGTTGCCCGGATCATGATAAAATCATGAGTACCACTGCGGCCATAACTTGCTGCGTTAGTTACCATACCATTATCCCCGCTAGGATTGATAAAACAACGGTTGCAACAAAAGATACTTTCGCACTTAATGCACCCGATTCAAGCTCTTCAAAATACCCCATGTCCATCAATAAATGACGGATACCACCAGCAATATGATATGCAAGTGCGGTTAGGATTCCCCAAAGAATGAATGTACCAAAGAAACCAGACACAATTTCTTGTGCATTTTGGAAACCTTGTTCAGAAGATAATGATTCAGTCAGTAACCATAAAAGAATACCCACTGCAAACAACATTATTACACCAGAGACTCGGTGTAGGATAGATGCGATTGCTGTGATTGGCATGCTTATAGTCTGCAGATCTAAATTTACAGGTCTTTGCTTTTTCACGATATCGCTCACTCAGCTCCATTGAGCATAGTTATTATTATATTGATGTGGATCACAGAAATTTATTATTTTCATAACAAATTCTTTTCAAATGAAAGCCCTTGTTTATTTCTTGTTCGAAACGTAAATAAAATAATGATTATAATCACTTACATATCATGAACAAAATTAAAAGAAGGACTCTTGATCCGTGAATAAGTATACCTACATCACAATTTATTTACAATTATAAAAGGCCTGATAGCAACATTTACATCGAAATTGAAACATTGGTTAACCTTTTAATGTTTTTTAATTGATTATTTTGTAACAAAATTGACATTACTAATTATTAAAGGTAGCTTTAGCTTCGAATTTCATGAAGAAATCTAATTATAAATAAGCAAAGGAGACGTGCTATGGCTAATCAAAAAGCCACGTTAAACCTACCCGGCCAAGAGCCAGTTGAACTTCCGATTTTATCTGGTACAGCTGGTCACGATGTTATCGACATTCGTACCCTAGGTAGTAAAGGATATTTCACCCATGATCCAGGTTTTATGGCAACGTCATCATGTGAGTCAAAAATTACTTATATTGATGGTGTAGAGGGTATCCTACTACATCGTGGTTACGCTATTGATGACTTAGCATTTAATGCGGATTATTTAGAAGTTTGTTATATTATTCTTTACGGTGATGCACCAACGAAAGAACAATATGAACAATTCAAAGCGACAGTACATAAACACACCATGGTGCACGAACAATTTGCATCTTTCTTCAAAGGTTTCCGCCGTGACTCTCATCCAATGGCGATCCTCTGTGGTGTATCGGGCGCACTTGCAGCCTTTTATCATGATTCGCTAGATGTGACGAATCAACGTCACCGAGAAGTTTCAGCATTTCGTTTATTATCTAAAATGCCGACAATTGCTGCGATGTGTTACAAATATTCAATTGGGCAACCTTTTGTATATCCAGACAACAGCCTTTCGTACGCAGGTAACTTCCTTAAAATGATGTTCTCAGTACCGTGTGAGACATATGAGGTTAACCCTGTTGTAGAAACGGCAATGGACCGTATCTTTACGTTGCATGCAGATCATGAACAAAATGCATCGACATCAACAGTTCGACTTGCAGGTTCATCTGGTGCTAACCCATTTGCATGTATCGCAGCAGGTATTGCGTCACTATGGGGCCCTGCTCACGGTGGTGCGAATGAAGCTTGTCTAACAATGCTTGAAGAAATTGGTAGTGTTGATCGTATTCCTGAGTTCATCGCTCGAGCGAAAGACAAAGAAGACCCGTTCCGCCTAATGGGCTTCGGTCATCGTGTTTACAAAAATAAAGATCCTCGTGCTACAGTAATGCGTAAGAGCTGTCACGAAGTACTAAAAGAACTAAACATTAATGATCCTCTATTAGATGTAGCGATGGAACTTGAGCGTATTGCGCTTGAAGACCCTTACTTCATTGAAAAGAAACTCTATCCAAATGTAGATTTCTATTCAGGTATTACATTACGTGCTATTGGCATCCCAGTTTCTATGTTTACGGTTATTTTTGCATTAGGCCGTACCGTTGGTTGGATCGCTCACTGGAACGAAATGTTAAGTCAACCTGGACAGAAAATTGGTCGTCCTCGTCAGTTATATACTGGTGAAGCACACCGTCCATTTAAAAAAATTGACGATAAAGATTAATCTAAACATTAGTTATTAATCTTAATAAACAAAAAGGCTTCTGATTTATCTCAGAAGCCTTTTTTAATATCCATCTGAAAGAGCATCGACAATATAGAACCAGAAAAAAATGCTATCTACTGACGAATAAATTGTATTTGCAGTGTTTCCGTTAATTGTGCGCTCATCATAGCTCTTAATGATGCAGGTTTAACTAACTTACGTAATAAACCAACTTTAGCCACCGCAGCTTTATCTTCAATCCCAATTTCCGTTGTCGCCGTAATAAGAATAGCGGGTATAACTGGGTTTATTTCTCTTAACGCTGAGATTAATGTTAGTCCATCCTCATCATTATCTAATTGATAATCGACCAACAAGATATCAAAGTCGCATTGTTTAAATAATGTCGTCGCACTCGCAATTGAACTGGCGCCATAAACTTCACAATCCCAACTGCTGATTAGCTCTAGCATACCTTCTAAAATAGCAGGATTGTTATCTATACATAACACAGCGGTTCCCGTCAGGTCCGTTGGCACAATAACCGGAGTGGTGCGTTCTTGTTGCAACGCTGTTGCTTCACAAAGTTGTAGACTAAACCGACACCCCCTACCTTCTACTGAATCAAGCGTCAACTGATGCTGTAATAATGCTGATAAACTAGTACAAATACTCAACCCTAACCCTAACCCATCATTCGAACCATTATTGGCCCTCAATTGGCTAAACTGTTCAAAAACACGTTCTTGATCTTTTTCAGCAATCCCCGGACCATTATCTAATAATTGAATACTTAACTGACCATTTTTTCGACGACAACCGAGTAATACGCGCCCAGGACTCGCATAGCGAAATGCATTACCAATTAAATTTTGTAATATACGACGTAGTAAATGTTTATCTGTATTGACCCAATGTGTTGTCGGCATAATGGTAAAACAAATCCCATGCTGTTTAGCCGCTGCAGAAAATTCATTCTCAAGTTGACTAAATAGCTCATTTAACGCGAATGTTTCGATATGGGGTTTAATACTACCGCTCTCGATTCGTGCAACTTCAGCTAAATTAACAATCATTTCGTTAGCCACTTTTAACGACAAGTCAATACTACTCACTTGTCTCTGCTGATTTTTATTTAGCTTAGATTGACTAGCCAGAGCCGATGTAAACAAACGCGCGGCTTCAAGCGGTTGTAACAAGTCATGACTACACACTTGTAAATAATGATTTTTTTTACTAAGTGCCTCATCTGCAACTACCCTCGCTTTTGCCAGTTCTTTATTTGCCTTTTCGAGCTTTTTAGTTCGCTCTGCGACTCGGGTTTCTAGATCTTGATTAGCTTCTTTTAATACCTGTTCTGCTTTCCGGAATGCGGTAATATCTGAAAATACCATTAAAAAACCACCGTCCGGTAATGGATTCCCTTCAATACGAATCACTTTGCCATCTTCACGTAGACGTTCAGAACTATGGCTCTGTCTTAAACGCAAAAAATCTAGGCGTTTTTGTACATGCTCTTCAATATTACCCGAACCACACAGGCCACGCTTAGCGTTAAAGCGTATTAATGACTCGACCGGACTGCCAACATGAAGGACATCATCAGGATAATTAAACAACATCGTATACTGTTTATTCCAAGCAACGAGTTCGAGTTCATCATTGATAATTGAAATCCCCTCTCTGGTATTTGCTATCGCACTTTTCAGCAAGTTTTGACTAAACTCTTGTCGATGACTGGATGCATTACCCACTAAGGTAGCAAGTTCATCTAGCGCAAAATCATGCCCGCCTAAAGCAGAATTAAGCACCAACCGTGCAGACGAAGACCCCATCACACTCGATAATACTTTCTCTGTATGATCAAGAGCATGCTCAACGGTCTCCTTAGCGGTATAACCTAACGTGATTGCCACCTGTTCAAATATTTTAAAACTTGCAGACGCTTTATCATCACCAACAAATTGCGCTGTTAGCAATAACAATTCATCGACAGATATGGATTGTCGTTTAGCTTTACCTTTATCTTTACCTTTACTTTCTACTAACGATTCGGATAACTGCCGCTTTAAAAACAACGCGCCCTGTATTCGTTCTTGAATACTCGTTCTGGTAACCAATGAAATAATTATCATTGATATGGCATTCATCGCAAGACACAGCAAATTAATTGCTGTTGAACTCGCAATACTCGTTCCTTCCAATGGGCTTTGGTAAAAACCAAGTTGGGGTAAAAAATTAATCAGCATCCACAATGAAAAACCGATACAGATCCCAGAAAACACCCCCTTTAATGTTGCGCGTCGCCAATAGAAAGCGGCTATCAATGCTGGGGTTAATTGCGCCAATGCGCCTAACGCTGTTACACCTAAGCTTGATAGCGTTGTTGGTGGTAGAAATAGAAACACAAGATAACTTAACAGGCTCACAAACAGGACTAATAGCTTTCGAATGTTAAGAAGTTTTAATCTAAACGCGTTGTATTGTGTCGGATGTTTATTCTTCTTGAATAGGATTGGGAATACGATTTCATTACTTAGCATCGTACTTAATGCGATTGTCGATACGATCACCATTGAACTTGCTGCTGAAATAGCGCCTAAAAACGCAAACAATGTCAGCCATGTTTGATCTTGCCTCCAAGGTAATACCAATACATACATATCTGCAGGAACACTATTACCCAGTAGTAAGTAACCAGCTAAACCTAAAGGCGCTGAGAAAAATGCAAATATAAGTAAATACAACGGGAAAATACGACGACTTAACCATGCATCTTGTTCGTCACGTAACTCCACAATCATGACATGAAATTGTCGTGGCAAAACAAAAAATGCAGCCATGACAATAATAAGCATACCAAACATAGCGCCGAAATCAGGGAACTCAAATGCACTTTCTAAGTCAACATTCGAACGAGCTTGCTGCCAAATGTCTTGTGGTGAATCAAAAACGATATAACAAATGAAAATACCAACACTAGCAAAAGCAATAATTTTTACCACGGCTTCAAATGCAATCGCGAGCATAATTCCCGGGTGACGTTCTGTCACATCAATATTACGAATACCGAACAAGATACTAAAACCAGCCAGAACAAAACTAGTGACTAAGCCAAGCTGCCAAGGCATAAAATCTTGCTGAATTTGTAACTGCTGAAAAGAATATACGATGGCTTTAATTTGCAATGCAATATAGGGCATTGTACCGAGTAACGAAACGGCCGTGACTAAAATAGCGAGTGCATGTGATTTACCAAAACGGGCAGCGAGTAAATCAGCAATTGATGTTAAGTTAAAAGTGATACTGGTTTGAATTATTCGTTGCAAAAAAGGCCAAGCGAAGAACAGCAACAATATCGGGCCTAAGTAAATAGGTAAGTACGAATAAACACTACTTGCAGCCTGTCCCGTTGTACCAAGAAAGCTCCACGAAGTACAATAAACAGAAACAGCAAAAGCATAAATTAGCGCTTGCCGTTTTCCTTGGATAAGATGACGATATTTATCACCCAAATACGCAATTAAAAATAACAATGCGATATAAAAAAAACTTAATAGCATTAGCTGCCAATTTTCGAACATACTATAACCTACCCAGCGACAACCTACTCAACTGTAACCTATCGAACTACGACTGAATTAACTTATTCAAGAACAGAGAAAGCACGATACCCAAGCCACTCAAAGTGGACAAATTAAAAACCACAAAAGAGATATTCAAAACATGACTTGGATATATACAAAACGACTAAAGCGAGGTTTCAAATTCGCTAATGTAATCGCCCCCTTTAATTGAGGCGATCAACCTTAATTTATAACTTTTCGAGGTACGGGCTAATTCACGCAGTGGTGTTTGTGCTTGCCAGTAATAATTACTTTGTACCTGAGATAGGGGAAATGCAGTCGCTGTATTATCTTCACCGACTAGGAATAGCACCGCTTCATCAAGAGGGAAAGTAGAATTAACGATAGTTGAACCCGCTTTATCAAACACGTTTATTTTAAAGTCACCACTTATCAACACACACCCTCCAGCAAGTACTTCACAAGAAGATTCTGGTATTAATGTGATTAACTTAGTTTTATCCGCATCACTTTCAATGAAATAATCAGATGCTATATAGCCCAATACAGCTAATAATGGTGCGACAAGCACTGCCACTTTAGTATGTTTATTCATGCACTTATTCCTTTAAGCTATTACTATACTCTACGACGTCCAACTGACCCAACATCATTGCAGCTTGTGTCCGATTCCGCACATTTAACTTACGGAAAATAGCACTCGCATGGGCTTTAACCGTCGCTTCAGCGACACAAAGCTTATCCCCAATTTGCTTATTAAGGAGTCCTTCAGAAAACATCATTAATATTCGATACTCTTGAACGGTTAAACTCGCAATCGCTTCATCGGCTGTGCTATTCGTTTCTTCTTTGATTCTTTCATATGATCCAGGAACCCATAACTGACCAGCTAAAACCTGACTAATAGCCGAAATTATTGTCGGTACGGATTCAGATTTTGGCACAAAACCCGATGCGCCATGCTGCATTGCTTTACTTATGATAGCCTCATCACTGTAAGCAGAAATCACAACCACAGGAATATTCGGGTATTGTTTTCTGATACGGATTAAGTGATCGAATCCATGTGCACCAGGTATGTTTAGGTCCAACAACAATAAATCAGTATTTTCGTTAGCAATAAGGCACTCACTAACACTTTCGACAGTTTCAGCTTCCAGCCAATGCGTCGTTTTAAATTGTTCTTTTAATGCAATCAATAATGCTTGACGAAATAGAGGGTGATCGTCAGCAATGATGATTTTTTCTGGCATTACGTGCATATTCATCCATGTGTTGCTACAAATAATTTCCCCCACTATACATGACGCCATGTAATCAAACTGTGACGAACTTAACTTGCTCAGTTAGAGCTAAACAACGACATAACTAGCTAACTAAAAGCAGTAGAGATCAAAGATTTAAGTTTTGTATTTCCTTTGTGCTCTGAATATTGCACTTTTGCCATAAATAGTTCCGCAGTGGCAATCGCATCGTTCAATGCATTGTGTGCAGGATAGTGTGGTAAGCCATATTCATCACGTAAATTACTGAGATGCAGTGTAGATGGCGCATAAGCTTGGCTGCATCTATCATGTCGTTTTTTGGCTAATACTAGCGTGTCAATTATAGGAAAAACAGGTGCCATCCCATAAAGTTTTATACAGGCTTGTTCGAGAAATGTTTTTTCAATTTGAGCATAATGGACCAGCATTGTTTTTCCGGCCAATGCGGTTAATAAGTCTTCGACCACACTGGCTAATGGCCGCCCACCAGCTTTCTCTTGATCTGTAATGGTATGTATCATGACATTCTTCTCTTCGAGTGCACAATGCGCAGCAACAATTTGGTGATAACAGCTACCCAACCTAATTTGGTTTCCTGATAATTCAACATAACCAATACTCAAAATATCATCATGTTTTGCATTTAGCCCTGTAGTTTCAAAGTCGACAGCTAAAATATCACTGTGCATGATAGGCTTATCAAGATCGATAATTGGGACACTCAAATACTGCTTCAACGCCCCTTCCGGCGCTTTAGTTAATAATCGCTTTCGCTGTTTTTCCAAGCTAAAGAAAGATTGTATAAGATTCATCACACATCCTTATTAGTTGACCTACTGCTAAACCATTTGGCGATAGTTTTGCATTGCTTTAACGACTTTAAACGCATCTTTTAAATGTTCGCGTTCTAATCGAGATATCTCTTTTGGTAACAAATAGCTATCAGCCTCTTCACCTTTTTCTATCTGCTTGGCTTGATGCTCTGCGCGCAACATACCTAACAATTCAAACGCATCAATTAAGTTAGCCGACTCAGTTCGACTTAATGATGGCGTACCCGCCGCTAATCTTAATCGCATGATCGTATTAACATCTTCAATCCCCTCAGCCAGCGCGTAAATGCGAGCCAAATTAATAATAGGAGCCAATCCATTATGCTTAAGGTCGAGACCTTTTTTGTTATTTCCATCATGAATAAGTACAAAATCACGAAAGAAACCTAATGGTGGTTTCTGTAATAAGGCATTCCGAGATAAATGTGCTAAAAATAAGGTGTTCTTTTGGGTTTGTATGAGCATATTACGACGAACATCTTGCAATAACGAACTATCACCATGCACAGTAGTGAGATCAAAAAACACGCAACTATTCAACAATGCTTGAGGTTCAGGTTGCGTCACCCAATCGGTAAAGTACCCTTGCCAAACTTGCTTTTTTTGTCGCCACAGCTGATTCGTCGCCATAATATTACCCGGACAATAAATATAACCACAGGCCGCCAAACCATCACAGATGAAATGGGCGAAAGCTTCAAACCAGCCTTCTTGTTCAGGGGTAGCATGATCAGCAATGATTAACGCATTATCTTGATCTGAATAAACAAGTTGTTCCTGCCGCGCTTGTGAACCCGCACACAACCAAGCATAACTTACCGGAGCTCCCCCTAATTTTTGTTCTGCTAATTCTATCAACCGGATAGTAAATGCCATCGTCAGTGCACTAATGTTTTTACCTAAATAATCTGCGCTAGCGCCCAGTTTAGCCATGCTTACTTGTAGTTTAGGTAACATCGAACTAAGTTCAACCAGAGCATCGACAGAACTTGCTTTATGGATCACAGAACTTAAATTTACTGCATGATGGCCTTCTTGATTCATTAAATCCGTAGCCGTTAACATCCCAACTAACACCCCATGACTTGTCACTGGCAAATGATGAATTCGCTGACTTATCATCAATGCTAAAGCGTCATGTCCACACAGGTTGATATCAATTGTCGCCATTTTCTCGGTCATAATTTCTGTAACAGGGTCTTGACTACTCAATCCTGTAGCAACACAACGTCGTCTAATGTCTTTATCTGTCACTATCCCCGCAGGGTAGCCATCAGCCATAATAACAAGACAAGATACATTTTTTTCTGTCATGTATTTTGCAACATTTTGAATACTTGCTTGGCTTGATATCGTAATTGCAGGACTATTGTAATAATCCATAATTGGCGCATTGGTCAGACTAGACGCAATCAATGCAGATTCACTTACCGCTCCCATTTTATTCTGTAAACGCTGCGGAGCCGTTTGTAATAAAAATTGTAACGCATTAGGGTAGTCAATCAGTAATTCCTGCAATACTTTGAAATCAATAGAGTAGATTAAACTATCTTCTTCAATCCGTAAGGTTATCTGTAATTCCTCTATATTTTCTTGGCATAATACACTACACAAATCACCCTCAGAAAACTTAGCCTGAAGTTCGTTTATCTCGTTGTAATAAGCCACAACGCCCTTTTTAACCAGATAAAGCATGACTTGATCGTCGCGCAGTGTTTCTAACTTTGATTGATTTCGGTAATAACCAATTGAAACGCGTTTAGCAATGAGGTGACAATCCTGATCACTCAACAAATTAAAAGGAGGAATGATTTTAATAAAATCAACCATATCGTTTAATGCTGCATTCATATCTCAATCCCTACCCGTTAATCAAAGAACGCTAATTAAAGTCTACCCACTCGCTTTATATGTTTAGTTTTAACCTATCTACCTCTAAATCGTCAACGCCCTGAAATAATATATAGACGAAAGTTGTATAGGGTTAATTTTTAAAGATTGATAGATTTACAACATGCTAGTTGCGAGCACCAACAATTTGTCATTCAAGTTAAGGACAACTTATTAAGGTGATCAACCACTATCTAATTTACTTACTAAGATTTAATCGTTTTTTTTGGGAGAAAGGATATGGAACAAGAAAACGCCTATTGGCAAGCTAATATACGACTCATATTAACGTGTTTAGTTATTTGGTTTGTCGTGTCATTTGGCTGCGGTATTTTATTCGTCGAGCAGTTGAATGAGTTTAGACTTGGCGGATATAAACTCGGTTTCTGGTTCGCGCAACAAGGTTCAATTTATACCTTTGTTGGTTTGGTATTTTGGTATGCAGTGCAGATGAATAAACTGGACAAAAAACATAACGTTGAGGAAGAATAAATGAGTGAATTAAAACTCTATACCTATATCGCCGTATTTGGTTCATTTACCATTTATTTTGCTATTGCTTGGTTTGCACGTGCTAAAACAACCAGTGATTTTTATGCTGCGGGTGGCGGCATTAGCCCATTACAAAACGGTATGGCGATTGGTGCCGACTGGATGAGTGCCGCATCATTCTTATCAATGGCAGGTCTTATTGCCTTCTTAGGTTACGGCGGTTCAGTCTTCTTAATGGGTTGGACGGGTGGTTTTGTACTCCTTGCTACCCTACTTGCTCCCTACATGCGTAAACATGGTAAGTTTACTGTGCCAGAATTCATTGCCGACCGTTATGATTCAAAGACAGCACGCATCGTTGCCATTGTCTGTTTAATTGTCGCGTCAGTAACCTATATTATCGGTCAAATGAAAGGGGTTGGTGTTGCTTTTTCTCGTTTCTTAGAAGTTGATTACGACCTAGGTTTAGGCATAGGGATGATTGTAGTATGGGTTTATGCGGTACTTGGCGGTATGAAAGGGATCACTTACACACAAATCGCGCAATATTGTGTACTTATCTTTGCTTATACTATCCCAGCAGTATTTATTTCATTACAACTGACAGGTAATCCAATTCCTCAACTCGGTTTAGGCAGTACCCTTGCTGACGGTAGTGGTGTGTATCTACTTGATAAAATCGATATGGTTGTTACCGAGCTTGGATTTAAACAATATACCACTGATAACATGGGGGGCACATTAAACATGTTCGCTTACACCATGTCACTTATGATCGGTACAGCTGGTTTACCCCATGTAATTATGCGCTTCTTTACTGTTCCAACGGTTAAAGATGCACGCGCTTCAGCAGGTTATGCATTAGTATTCATCGCCTTACTTTATACTGTAGCGCCTGCAGTAGGTGCAATGGCACGTTTCAATTTAATGAACACAATTGAACCAACGGCTGGTCAACCGCTTGAATATGAAAAGCGTCCACAATGGTTTAAAGATTGGGAAAAAACAGGATTATTGAAATTTGAAGATAAAAATGGTGATGGTAAAATCCAATATGTAGCTGACCCAGCTAAAAATGAAATGGTTAAAGTTGACCGTGACATTATGGTACTGGCAAATCCTGCCATTGCAAATTTACCAAACTGGGTGATAGCACTGGTTGCAGCAGGTGGCTTAGCGGCTGCACTATCAACGGCTGCGGGTCTGTTATTGGCTATTTCATCAGCGATATCTCACGATTTAATGAAAGGCATATTAGTCCCGAATTTATCGGAAAAAAGTGAGCTAAAAGCCAGCCGTATTGTCATGACAATGGCAGTCATTGTTGCAGGCTATCTCGGACTTAATCCGCCTGGGTTTGCCGCAGGAACAGTTGCCCTCGCCTTTGGTTTAGCTGGTTCCTCTCTGTTTCCAGCGCTAATGATGGGGATTTTCTCTAAGAAAATTAATGGCCAAGCAGCTGTTGCTGGTATGTGTTCCGGTTTAGGTGTCACTATGCTGTATGTATTCCAACATAAAGGTATTATGTTCATCCCTGGTACATCATTCCTCGGCGGTATGGAAGAAAACTGGTTCTTTGGCATTTCACCAAATGCATTTGGTGTAGTTGGTGCGATAGTTAACTTCTCAGTTGCTTTCATTGTTACCAAAGTCACAGGTGATGCACCGTTACATATTCAACAACTGGTTGATAACCTACGCTTCCCTCGTGGTGCAGGAGCCGCAGCAGACCATTAGCAGTTACTTTATTCTGATATCGCTAACGTTAATAATCTTAGCGATATCTTTAACAAATACCTAAAGAATGAATAAAGCCCTGGACGCGGAAGCATTCAGGGCTTTTTAAGTTCAGGTCAATCACTTGTACTGTTGAATAAGACTTAACACTAGAGAAAGGTTCAATCAAAAGGTAATACATTGGTTAAAATATCGCGATAAACAGCATGAGTTCGCCTCGCCACATTATCAGAATGATACAAATCTAGCGCTAATTCTTTAGACTTCGCAGCCATTGCTAATTGTAATTCTTTACTATCTAAAATCTCTCTCAACTTGTCCGCAATATGTTGTTCATTAAATGGGTTAACTAAGTAACCTGTTTCACCATTTTTTACCATATAAGGCATACCGCATCGATTTGAAGTAACAACAGGAACACCTGCCGCCATCGCTTCTTCAATACCCATTGGCGAGTTTTCTTCTAAAGAGGTCAATGCATAAATTGATGCACGACTTAGTTCTTTCATTACTTCTTCAGTAGATATTCTCCCCAGCAGATGAACATGTTCAGTAAGGTTATTATCTAATATCCATTTCTGCTGTTCTTTGGCGTAAAGACTATTGCCCACGCTACCTGCAATTCTAAGCTGCACATTATATCCAGCACCAACCAACAAGCCCACAGCTTTCACCAACTGTAATGTATTTTTACGTGAGCAGATCACGGCTGAGGTAAAAATAGTGCCTACTTTTTCACTACGAACTAAGGCAAAGAACTTGTCTGAAATTGGGTTATCAATATCATAGACCATAGCGGAAGAAACAGATGAAACTCTCTCTCTCACATAAGGACTAATTGAAATTATATTTGGTTGCTTTGCCCAACTCCCCTTCTCTATATATTCCCATAATTTTGATCTTAATCGTTTGAACCTGCCATTTGCGAGTAAAGTGTCAGCATAAATAAAACCATGTACAGTAAACACTTTAGGCATAGGTAATTCATTGATCATAATGCCATAAGTATCATGAGCATGGATTAAGTCAGGCCCTAACGTGTTCACATAATCAGCAATCAGCACCTTACTTTTAGTAACCGCATTAATTAACTCACTACCTTTAGGCCTAGGCAGGCGGTGAATTGTCACTTTCCCCCAGTTATTTTTCGTTATTTTCTTTGTTTTCGCACAAAGGGTCACAACCTGAATATCTAGATCAGAAAATGCTGATAGTGCGTGAACTAAGTTAACACTCACGGCTTCAACACCACCGAAAGGACGATTAGTATCAGCAGGGAATTGTGTAACAAATGCAAGTTTTAGTAACGCCATGAGAAAGCCATCTAAACTTGAGCTGCAAGGTTAATAAAGATCTTTTCAAACTCATCCATTACGTGATCAACAGAATGATTTTCTTGATAATACCGACGGGCGTTAAACGAATACTCTAGCCATAATGTACGTTCAGAACAAAGCTTACGAATACCTGAAACTAAATCATCTTTATTCGCAGCACTTATTCCAAGATTTCTTTCTTGTATTAGGTAGTCAGGATCAAATGTGGAAACAATTGGTAAGCCTTGGCTCCAAGCTTCTAAAAAGGTATTCGGAAAACCCTCATACTTAGAAGAGCAGCAAAATATAGTACTCGAACGATACAGTTCAGGCATATCAGCCCGTGCAACCATACCCAAATAAGTTACATTTTCCATTTTATTCATTGTATCCATTAACCTTTGTGAATATACATCTTCTTTACTCGGGCTTCCCCCGACAGTAAAATTATATTCAGATAATTCAGCTGCAACCTGCAATAAAACCTCTAGGCGCTTACTTTCATGAATCCGTGCAACCCAAAGTATAGTCGGCTTATCTGTATACCACTCTAGTGGTTGATAATCACTATCATCAGGGCATGGCATAGGCATAACCGAAGAGTCTAAATTAAAGCCTTTTTTCAATGAATTCATTTGTGTTTTAGTTTGCGCAATGATCTTATCAGCATTTAACAAGCCATACTTATACAGCCAGCGATCTCTTAACGTATGCATAATTGGAAAACTAGGATCGGCATCGGCATCGTTAGCCAATGAATAGATAAATTGCCTATTATTTGCTTTACACCACATCGCGACCTGTCCGGTAATATATTCCCCACAATTTTGGTAATAGACATCAGCATCAGCACGTCTCATCGCTCTAATTAACCCGGACCATCTCGGATGGAAAAAGCGAACGCCTGGCAAGCCTGAATCTTGAGGACAGATTTTTATCACACGAATACCATCGACGACTTCATCATCAACGCCCCCTTCAGTCCAAGTCAATAAAGCGACATTATGACCTTTTTCCACTAAGCATTTAGCCATCAGACTGGTTTGTCTTTCAACCCCCCCAATAGAACCTTGGCTCCCCCCTTTAACTGCACCGTATGCAAAATGCGCCACAAGACAAATATTAGCCATGATATTTTAACCTTGAATTAAGTAAGTAGTAATATATTCACTACTAAGTAAGTCATTAAATGGTGTCAATATCTAACGAATTCTATTTCAGTATTTCCTAAATATAGAATATGCCTAGCGATTAAGCTGATAAATAATTTCATATTCTGTTTTATTTGAGGGGAAATTAAAGCGATTTAATTTCATTAAATCATCCTCAGCCTTGCACAATCCAGTGTTTGTTGAGAACGCTGCGCGATAACCATTTTGTTTAAGCAGGCTAATCGAGAGACTATTATAATTACCATTAGGATAACAAAAATAGCGACAGTGTATGGATAACTCTTGCTCGATACGCATTTTTGATTTTTGTAATTGTGACAATATTTGTGATTCGGACAAACTATCTAGTCGCCAATGATCAGTAGTATGGCTAGCGATATCTAAGCTACCACTTTTTACAGCTTCTCTTAATAATGACCAAGAAACGATACCAGACCAATCATCTTTCGCACAGATATCACGTAGTGCTTTCCCTGAACGTAATTCCAGCATTTCAGATAGCGAATCGAATAACTGGTTCATTGCTATATCATCAGTAAATCTTTGCTTACAAGTGTCTCTAAATCGCTTAAAACTCGTTTGTAAATCTCGACGGGATCTTGCATCAAAAGTATAAATGTTCTCTTGATATTCAAGCGATATTAATTCGCCCATGTTTTGCTGCAATGCATAATCTAAACGATCAAACCAGAATGGAAGTCCTGAATCTATATGTCCAGTGGCAACAAATAACACAGGTTTAATACCAAACTGCTGACAAATAGGTAATGCATAATCAATACTGTTACGATAACCATCATCGAAGGTAATAAGTAGTGCATTATTAATTGATGGTATTTTCCCTTCTAACATATCGACGCATTGCTCTATGGTGATAAATTGATAATAACGAGAGAGAATTTGAAGTGTTCGCCGTAGTTCGTTTGGAGGCAGTTGAGGTCTTAGTGGATTCCAAGTAACTTTTTTATGGCTAGTCATAACACCATGTAACATTATTACTGTAATGTGATGACGATTTTTAAAGTGTAAATATCGTAACATCCCAAATAAATTAAGAAAATAGAGAATATATTTTTTTAATAACGATTTCACTATCACCCCTTTTTACTTTCAAGTACGACGTTTATGTGGTGAGCAATTATTGCCGCTGTTTTTTCCCAAGTATAATTCTCAAGAAAGTATGCATAACCCCGACTGCCAAACTCTTTACATTTGTGAGGTTCAGACAACAAGGTTATCAAACGCTGTGCTAATAGATCTGTATCATTACATCCAACCAAATAACCCGTCACGCCTTCTTGAACAATATCAGGAAGCGCACCTAAATCATTAGAAACAACAGGTAATTTATGAGCAAACGCCTCGAGAAACACAATCCCAAAAGGCTCTCTTCTTGTTGGTAAACAAAACAATGATGCTTGTAAGTAATAATCTTGCACCTCAGCCAACGGTACTGCGCCAACAATTTTACAATTTTCGACGTCAACATCAGGAGAACAACCAACAATGGTCAATCTAGCATCAGGATGGACCTTTAAAACAGACTTAAATGCTTCAATTAACCTAGGTCCTCCTTTTCGTTCCCAATCAACCCCGACAAACAGAATATTTTTCATTTCATAACGCTGCTCTAAATAGTCAACATTATCAGGGGGATTAATATGACTACCACATCGAGCCATTACAACATCATGCGGATCACACCTGTATTGCTCAACAATGGATGTTAAAACATGACGACTCATAGTAAAGTTAATCGTAGCATGATGATAAATCTGTTTTTCAGCGTTAGTCCAACTATCTCGATACAACTGCTTTGGATCAAATCCGGGGTAGAATAAATTAGCTAAATGGGTATGATCTGTATATAAGAAATGAGGAACTGAATCAGTACTTGCATCGAACAATGATTGAGTTTGAAAAGTAAATAAATATTGATCTTGTGCTAATCTTTTCAATATTTTCAGGCGAATTCTCTTCATATAAAAACTTGTACGCGTCCTACATTTCATTAATTCCTTATTACCAAATAAAATTTCCTTTTTGTATTGAAAAAATGCAACAAGTAAGCACAACGGGTCTCGACGGCTGATTAAATCATTTACATCTATTACATCAAATTCATAGGAGGGAAATTTAACTTGCAATGCATCAAGTAATTTTTCATTGGTATGAGAAAAACTAGCCATCTTAATAAATGCTATTTTTTTTGGTCTCGTCATGTTATTTCCTTTTCATTACCCGCCATCGTTTAATAATAAGTCCATTAATATATTTAATGATAGTTATGCTAATCAATTGATAGATATACCCAATATTTCAGGAGGATTGGGACGTCCCGTCCGTTCACCTGTCAAATTTTGATTCTCATATGCCCCAATATCAATACCTCCAATCACGCGAACACCACCTTTTATATCTTTATCTAAAGTTGTAGAAAAGATTGCAGTATATTTATTTAAAATAAAATTAATCATTGTTCCAGAACCTATCGCAGGACTTAAAAGGCTTATTTCAAAGCTACCATTAATAAATTTAGGGGGATCATAAATACAGACAAGGCACATTGTATTCTTAAATTTATAATTAAATTTGGAGTGGTAGATTAGATTATTCGTAATTTTGTTACCCGCATTTGAAGTGCCAATATAGAGATCATATGCACTGCTTTCATTTCTTTCTACAATAATATTATTTATAAAAATTAAATTCGAGCCTTCACCTTCAAACCCTTTATCTGTATTTATTATTGTATTATTTATTGCTCCCCCCTTACTACCGCCACGAAAGTGAATCGCAGACCCTGTTGAATAAATACTACTAGAGGCCCAATTTTCGTCCCATATTGAATGCTTAATATTATGTATAACATTACCAATAACCCAAGTTTCAACAGAACTATCCGAAACTATCACGGCATCAACGGCATCAGATATATAGTTATTAACAATCCAAGTATTTTTAGCTTTGTTATGCACAACGATTGCTGCACCTGTAGAGGTATTCCCTCTATGCTGTCGCCAATCATATACAACATTACCCATAATTAAGGTGTTATTTGCTGTTTTTACATCGACTGCATTTTCTAAATTACTATAGAATTCATTATTAATAATAAAAACATCGCTGGGTCGATTATTATCACTCGTTGAAGCTCTACTAACTTGTACTGAATCACCACCTAAATTGTGAATTTTATTATTAAAAATCCAAACTCTATCTACATTTATATCAGGGTGAATACCGTGATAGTCATTTTCCTGTGATTCACCTAATGAAGTCTCACTATCGTCATAATCATTCCCTAAAAAAGAAATTTCATTATTATAAAGTAAAATATCATGAAACCGATTAGCTGATGAATTACTATAAATCGGTATAGCACTACCACTCCCATAACCAATTCCATCACCAGTAAAAGTTAAATTTCTAATCACAACATTAGACAGTGAGCTATTATCGTGTGTACGTAAGCTTAATGATTTTCTATTTTCAAATTTTAAATTTTCAATAAAAAGATACTGCCCTTTAGCAATTATTTCACCTGTAATAATTGCTTTGTTAGTTGAGTTCCCACCTCTAAACCACACTGGTTTCCCAGGCGTTCCATTTGCCTTAAAAATAATTTGGCCCCCACCACTATAAGGCCCACCATGAATTTCTACATAAGACCCTTCTGGATAAGTCGTTTCACTGATAGTTAATCGAGGTTGGCCTGGCGAGCCGTTAGGATTATCTTTATCTGTAGCCGAAGCATGAGTTGAATCAATATAATAAGTGGGCAATCCCATATTTTTGGCGGCTTGCCATGACACAGGCGCTTCACCTGTAATAGGGTGAATAACCTCCCCTTGATAACTGCTATCAACCCATGTCGACATTGGATTAGGTACACTAAGAGGTAATATGCTTGCTGCAGCGCCATAAGTTATAAAAAATATACTAACAAACCAAGATAAAATTCTAAGTTCTAATTTTTTACACATAATATCCATCCACAATAGTTATTAATTAACTATAATTTCATTTTTCACTGCTATATATTAAAGTTGATAATCACCAAAAAATCTAATCTGATCCGCCCGTTTACAACAAAAAATAATGAGTAATAAAGGTAGGTAAACTACATTTTTACAAAAAACCTATGATGCACAGCCTCAGAAGGACATATTAATTCACTTTTATCATTTGAATTTACCCTATCTCTCTCAACATATACCCTTAACATTAAGGTAATCGCAACCCACATCCCCACAGCACCTTCCCTAGGATAAAAAGTCTGGCTCCCTATAGAAGCTAATAAAAATGCAGCAACGAATGAAAAACAGACGCCACCCGTTACGATATAAATATTTTCAACCTTCTCTCTAAATAGAGACCAAGAATATTTTAGTACGATAAAATAGAATAAAAACACTGGTACAGCCCCTACAAAACCATTATCTTGCACCCATTGTAAATAAGCATTATGTGGATGTGGGAATACTTCCCCGACCCCATGCCTTTCAATTATCTGACGGGTAATACCTAATCGAATCATTGAACGTCTGCCATGACCAATTAACGGTTCGTCTAAAATAGATTCCCATACTAAAGGCCAAACGAGTGTTCGCCCAGAGGTCATTGAGTGCGTATCAACCTGCCCACCAGCAAAGTCAATATCTGTAAATGTCTTGATTACTCCTGAGTTATTTTTCAGAATCCCCTGACTAATTCGCTCTAGAGCTGAAGGCGCAGCCAGCATAATAGAAAACAGTACAATTGGTGCAAACAACAAATACTTCCTCCACTTCATTGAGCATATAATCGCACCTAAGACAAGCCAAGTAACATAACCTACACGACCTCCAGTCATCGCTATTGCAAGCAGGATCGCAAAACAAGCAGGTATAATTAAAAATAAATAAGTTTTACTACTAACATACTCTTTAAGACAAAAAATGGCCCAAAAAGCCCCACTCATCATCATAGACATATTAACTCGATGAAAACCTATGTTATTAGAAATCACCTTTAACGCTTTACGTTGTAGCGCCTCCCCACTCATTGTTAATGATCCAAATTTCATAGCTTGTATTACTTGTAATGCAAGTAGAAAAAACATCAGCATAAGGGTCATTAATGCGAAATTATACTGCTGCCGACTTCGGCACCCATCAAAAATAATCATTGAAGGGATAACCCATTTCACGCAATTAATTAAATATTCATTTACTGTATACATGCCTCCTGAATCACCTGATAAGTATAAAGAGATACCTTCTATATCAGCGAAATATCGCAGTACACTTATAAAAATAAATATAAAATAAAGGCAAAGTAAAATATTAATTTTGGATGGCATATCCCAAGAGATATTGTCTTTTTTTCGCCCACAGAGCCAAGACATAAAAACATTAATAAATAAAAAATTCCAATGATTAAAACCAGATATCCCTGCAATTGACTTCGGCATATCGGGGTGTTGAAAGACAGATATTAATAATACTAACCAACAAGCACCACGGAACCAATCTTTCCATGCATAAACAGATAAGTAGCTAATAAGTAATGTTAAAAGAGTAATTCTTATCATAATTAAAGCCTGGTTAATGACTACTAGAAAATTCAGAAAATATTTTAGACCATTGTACTTCAACATTTTCTACTGAAAATTTACGTGTATTTTGTAACGCATGATCAGAAAACTTTTTATATTGTTCATCATTTATTAACAACCGAACAAACTTATTCGAGAATTCCTCTGTCGATAATTCAGTAACTAAATATCCATTTTCATTATTTTGTAGTAAATCACCTAAATCTCCGACATCAGAAGTAATAGCAGGTAATCCACACATCATTGCTTGTATAAGAGCTTGTGATAAGCCTTCGGAATCTGAAGTTAAAACAAAGCACCGAGATTTTTGTAACCATGTGTGCACATTGTTTTGCCAGCCAACAAAGTGAATATCTGCGTCTATATGTAATTTTTGAGCTAGCCTTTGCAATTCTTTCTTACTTGGTCCATCACCAACAATAACTGCATTTAAATTTGGTAGTTTTTCTTTCGCTAGCTTTATTGCCTTTAATAATCTGTCTGCACGTTTTATTTCAGAAAGTCTGCCAATAAAAATCAAATCATATTTTTTTTCTATCTCTTGGTTAGGCATAAAAATAGTGGCATCAAAACCACCAGGTACTATTTCAAATTGACTATTTATGCCTCTTTCTTTAAAAAATTCGATTGCACTAGTACCCATCGAAACCACTAAATCAAACTCCTTAATAGCCTCAACAAGTAATTTTTCAATAAAAAAATCTTCTTTACCAATACGATTAAATATTCGATTTTCAGTCTCTATTCCTCCACGGCTAATCTCCCTAGGACCACCACCACAAATATACACAGACTTAGCACCAATCAACTTAGCTAAAATGACCACAAACAAGCCGTTAACTAAAATGTGGAATCCAACAAGTACATCAGGTCTTTCTTTGATAGCTACCCATGAGAAATAAATTAAACGCGAAGCCACCTTACCGAACAGTTTAGATAACCATGAAGGCGCGTACGCACCACATACATTATGCATTTCAGGTACTGGTGTAGATGCTATCATTTTTAAATGTTCACAATTTGATGCTTTAGCCATTGGCCGTAAATGTGTTATCAACCAATGGTCAGAATAAAATGTTCCTGTCGCTAATATTTTAAAAGGTTGTTGAACGTGTTTTTTGTGGGGTAATCTTTTAAACAATTTAACCAAAAAATAATGAAAAACTAGGATGATTCTTAATAAATATCTATAGCAACATTGGCAAATATTGGCTTTACTTTTCTCGTTCATCTAAAATATCCATATTAGGGAAAGTTAAACACTCCCATTTAATTGATATGCTCATTTTTCCTAAATAATCTTTTTCATTAATGATTAAGTTTTCATACTTAACTCCATTGACATACAAGTATGTTTTCTCAGGCTCACTTACATACCAAGTTAAGCCATTCAGATCCTCGCCAGCATACACAGTTTCTAAATAAATATGAGTTTCACCATTTATCATTTTCACGTCAAAACACAATTCTTCAATCGTACGGTTGTAGCCTAATAATCGGCGAGTGGTTGCCGTGAGTATTTGTTTATGACGTTGATAGTTTGCTAACAACTCAAAAGCATTTCGGGTTTTATCTTGAAACGGTACTTCTTTACTAAAAACCTTACCTAAATGACTATAAAGGACACTACAGCCTTTATTTTTCACTAGAGTGTCTAGCACTGGTTTCGTTAATACCTGATCAATACCGCGTACAGAATCAAAAACAGAAACACCACCCCAAGATGGGTTGCAACGCATAAATTCTATGACGTTAGTTCCATCTAATAACAGTGCTCTTCGTAATACTTTATTATCTTTATGCATTGCATACTTTTTACTACCAAAGCGTGCTAACCAACCTTTGATAAATTCGAGTAGAATGGTTTTTATCGACTGTATCTTATCGCCCTTATTAAAAAGACCGGCGTAGCATCGTCTTGTATTTTGCGCAACAATACTCGTCACCCTTCCCTTCCAAATAAAGGGAAGTGCGCCAGTTTGTACAGTAAGATCTGTATGGTATGCCTTAGCCCCTTTTATAGACCCACTCCCCTGCATAATATCGTGATCTAGATTCGTTGGCGCTTGCGCATGGTCGATCCAGACTTCGATTTTTCGCTCCCCTTTTTGAATCTCCGACCAACACACTTCTATACGAGATCGAGAGTCAACAAAATCACCAAACGAATGCAAACAGTCAATATGCCCAGACTCAATTAACAACTGTATTTTGTTTCGTCCATCATCATCCGCATTTGTATAAGAAAAATTATGATCAGGCATATCAAAATAAATAGTATTACCCACTTCTAAATCGACGCCTTTTCCAAGTAAGGTATCTTCGCTGGTATTTAAATATCGCGCCGTTTCAAAGTAGATCTCTTTATTCGGAGTTTCATCTAAATCACTGCAAATAGATAACATAGCTCTATAAGGATAGGGGTATTTTCGTAAACTAACATCCATATTTAACCAACCTTATTAATAATTTCATTTCAAAATATATGATTAAAATTTACAACAGGAGATAATTTTATGTTGCATATTTTTAGGGACTAAAAATATGAAATAGATAATACTCGTGACAATGCTAGCAAATAAAAAAGTGACTAATGCTGTGCTGTTATCATCCGAATCAAAGGCTTGACGCGACCAAAAAATGAATCCTAAAAATGGAGTGGCGTATATAACAGGCTTGATAAAACTACAATAGACATAATTTAACCATGGTAGCTTTAATTGTCTGCATGTATAAACAGGGATAATAAAGCCGTAAACAATATTCATGGGTACAACAAATAATATAGCGGCAGTGGTCAGTTCCCAGTTATCAAGACCAGTCCAAAGCAGGCCGATAACAAAGATAACAAATACTGCAATGCAAGCTGCGATAGAAATGACACCATGTCGATTCATCCCCATCAGTATTCGGATTGAGGTATCCTGCCCCATCGGCAGCAACTGTCCTGCAGCTAAAATCATGATCAACGGCCATTGCGCATACTCATTGCCCATCCAATATTGTAAAATAACATCCCCATAAATAAACAAAAAACCTAAACTCGGCAACGTGAATGCAAAACTAAGTGCCGTGGTATTAATAAAAAGATACTTAATTTCTTTAATATCACCGGTTCCAAGCATGGATCCCGTAGTCGGAGTTAACATTAAGGTAAACTTCGTCATGAACGTTGAAATTTGCTTAGTTAATGCCATAGACCTTGCAAAAACAGCTAAAGCAGCAGGCCCCGTAACACTAACCAGCATTATACTAATCGTTTGTAATAGAATGAGGGGGGGAATATTAGACAGCATGCTTTTTATACCAAATATCAACATTTCTAGACACGTTGACCAATTCACCATACGTAAATCAAAATGAAATTCTTTACATACTTTTCCCACAGAAATAAAACGAAGCACTTCAAAAACAGTTGTCGAAATTAAATAGCCTAGCGCCATCCCCACGACACCTAATTCTGTTAAATGTAGTGCAGAAACCATCAATATTAATGACAATATACTGTCGCCTGCATGTAATGCATTATGAATATCCCAACGGTGGTATCCCGTCAACAGTCCACATGCAGAACCTGTTAGCATCCGAACAGCGACACTAAAGCCTAAAAAAAGCACCACCCATTGCGCTGTTGTCGTATTTTCTTTTAATGCATCACTAAAATAATGGGGTAATAACACATAAAACAAAACAGTACATAGAACAGTAATAAGTGAAAAAATAACTTGTACGAACACAGCTGAGTTTGCCACCTTATTTAATAAAACAAACTCCCCTGCAGAACGGTGTTTTGCAATATAACGGTTAAAGCATGCCCCCATACCTAGCCCTACTAGAGTTAAGTAACTAACAAAAGACCAACCAAAATCCCAGACACCTAATGCGACTTGCCCAACTTTATCATCCACGAGTCTAGGCATAATAAAACCAGAAAAAACAAGAACAAGCTGGCTACTCCAACTCACCAAAAGATTCCATGCAAAACGATCCTGTCCTGTAAGATCTTCTTTTCTAGGCGCGCCTGAATTTGTTTCCATTCACTTTATTCCAAGTAGCCAAGTGAATGACAATATTCACCCGCTACTTGGGAAAACTTAACGAGCTCAGTGTCACTAAGTTCCTCTTTCCATCGATCATCTAGTTTTATCTCTTCACTTTCATCTAAACGCATACCATTGCCAACCACGTGATGATCTACAGTTTTAAAATCCAAACGTTTATTCTTTGAGTCAACACCAATAAATTCAAATAATTTATCAAGAGTCTCTTCAGTGTTATTACAAATATCTTCATAATGTACTTTAATCCACTTACGCTTATCCATCGTCGCGAGTACAGCTTGAGTCTCTTGATTACAGCGAACCCACTCATGAGCACCGACATCAACACCTCGCCGGCTTTCTTGGGTTTTACCAGAACCACCACCTCGAAATTGAGGATCTTTAGCATCCGCATATTTCGAAGGGTCCTTATATGCTAATGAGACACCTCTTCCATCCCGAACAACCCAAATCACTTTAAGATCAAGCTCTTTATTTTTTAGTAAGTATTTAAGGCGAATACCAATTTTTGACGAATCTATAACAGTATGTGCTCTAGCCTGTTCAGCAACAGCGCAGATGTAATCGGCGTTACGTTGTTGTAACTTTGGAAGCTGTTTACGCCATGTTGGTGACAGTAATAGCAAACAATCCCTTATTAGTTCCATAACCGGAGAGCGAACTAACGGCTTAAGTAATCTGAGCATGTACGGCGTTGCCCCAGTTCGGATATCCGTTCCAGCATCAGAAACGCAAAACTCTTGTCCTCTATTCGCCATATTTTCACTAACGCCTTGCCAGAAATTACACTCGGCAACTAATTTTTTGCAAGAACATAAATAGCTTTCCTTATCACCTAAATGTACTGCTTTTAATTCGCCAACACTGCATAAATCAGGATGGGCACCTAATAACATTGCCGTCATAGTCGTACCAGAATGACTAGCCGCAGCTAAATAGATAAGTTGTTGTTTTTTATTTTGCATAATTTTCATCAGTAAGAATTGATAGCTAATTCAAGTGACTAAAGAGGTTTACTCGGATAAAATATTTCTTTGGCTAACATTGCGAGAAACAAGGTGTTGGTGACCAAATAACGCTTCCACAACCGCGCAGGCTCTTGCTTCACTCGATACAGCCATTCCATACCATATTTTTGCCATACTAGCGGCGCTCGTTGAACTTTACCTGCAAGTACATCAAATGAGCCACCAACGCCATGAACCACAGGTACACGCATGGTGTTATTCCAGCGAACCATAAATTGTTCTTTTTTTGGAGAGGTGATAGCAACAAATAAAACATCCGCATTGGAATCTGCAATTGTCTGTGCAACGGTTGCTTCTTCGCTGTCAGTAAAGTAACCATGTTGCGAACCCGCAATTACCACACCAGGGTACTGCCGTTCTATTTCAGTGACCGTTTTAGCCACAATTTCAGGCGTTGCACCTAAACAGAATATCCGATAACCTTTTTTATCGCCTCGCGCTAAAATCCCATGCATCAGGTCAATACCGGCAACACGTTCTGGTAATGTTTTTCTCAGTATTTTACTTGCTTTGACGACAGAGCAGCCATCAGCAAGGATCATATTCGAAGCGCGGACGTCCTTATCTAACGCAGGGTTACGTTTCATATTCACAATCTTAGCCGCGTTTAACATACCAATGTGTAGTGATTGCCTATTTTTGATGGCTCGGTCAATATTATCTAAGGCCAGCACAGATGTTAAGGCATGAACCTTGATACCAAATATATTGACATATTCTTGTGACACCTCAAATTTAGAAAGAGATGAATAACGCTCACACTCCTCAAATAACAGCATTAATAACCACCTTAATCACAAATTCGACTTCAATTCGATGTTAATCATTCGATTTAAGAGCAACAAGGATTTGCATGTAATGACATTCTCACAAGCATAGTGCAAGCTTTGTCACTATGCCTATGCATTGTTAGTAATCAGACTAAATGATCGTAGCCCAGTTATTTTCATACAATTAATTATAGAAAAACAGTCTCTTACAATGTGAAACTATTCAAACAGATGCTTTAATGATGCGAATAATAATATCCTTAACTAAACTCAACAACGCTACTCTTACAAGTGTATTTAAATCTTACAATAAAAGTTAAAAAATGGTTTATGACTTAGTATCAACACCTTACGCGATACCAAAAGCAATGCTGCGTATTAATAATAACTTACCTATTAGTAAAATGATTATATTAGGAACATCCTATGAGGGCCTATAATCGAAAAATATTAATCTCATTTTTCCTGTTTAATTTTTTATTTGTGTTAGCGGTTAACTCAATTGTAGTTGTCAATCTCATTGAGGAGTGGTGGAGTACTGGCGCTTATAATCATGGTCTATTAGGGCTAGCACTTGCAATATATGTTTTTTGGACAAAAAGAGAGGATTTTTCATCACCGCAAAGTAACCTATTCGCCCTGGGTCTAC
This sequence comes from Moritella viscosa, assembly GCF_900120065.1. Lineage (NCBI taxonomy): Bacteria > Pseudomonadati > Pseudomonadota > Gammaproteobacteria > Alteromonadales > Moritellaceae > Moritella > Moritella viscosa. The sequence continues at coordinate 102,781 of NZ_FPLG01000047.1, read as the reverse complement.
TCATAGCAACGAGCCTATTACTCTTAGTCGCCAATCTAGCCAGCATTGGTCAACTACAAATACTTAGCTTATTTCTTGTCATATTAGCGTTATTGCTTTCTTTTGTTGGTTTTCAATCTGTCACTAAGCTATTACTGCCTTTGCTGATGATTTTATTAATACTACCTATCTGGAATATATTACAACTACCGCTAAGAGATATATCTACGTGGGTAAGTTTCCATGGTGTAAATCTATTAGGATTTGAAATAATTAGGCAAGGATATAAGCTGATAACACCCAATGGCATTTTTATGGTTGAAGAAGCCTGTTCCGGACTGAGCTTCTTCTTAGCCTCTGCCTTATATGCTGTTTTTGTCGCGCAAATTAATCATCTATCTCGGCGAGCAACGGCCATTTTTTTTACTTTAGCTATAATAGTTGCAGTCATCGCTAACTGGATCCGTATTACAGCTATCATCATCGTCGGAAGCCAAACCGCGATGCAGCATTTTATCATCCAAGACCATTTAACATTCGGCTGGTTAGTTTTTGCAGCTTGCTTCATACCTGTCATCATTGCAGGAAACACCTATTTTGGTGAACAATCCCCTCAAAATAGCAAGCAGAAGGAAGTAATAAAGCAACCACAACAAATAAGTGCATGGTATTTACTCGCAGTATCGACCATCACTCTATTTTTTGCGGCTGCGACAATAATACTCCCCTCCCGCTTCGACCCTCATTATAAATTCACTCTACCTATGATCCCATCCTATACACACTTATCATTAAATAATGTAACGAGTCAAAACTGGTACCCCATTTCACACGGTGCGACTAGCGAAGAGTTTAATTATTTTTTACAAGGTGATGATTTACTGCAAGTTTACTTGGCAAATTACGCTCGACAAAGACAAGGGAAAGAAATTATTTTTGTTGGAAATACCCTCTTTGATAAAAATCGCTGGCTCAATGTCAAGCAACAAACAACCCTATTAAACTCCACCTCTCTTAAGCAGGTCAATTTAATCACGCTCAAAAAAGACAACCAACGTTCTCGTTTAATTGCCTATTGGTACTTAGTCGACAGCCACTTTATAGCCGATAAAAAAACAGCTAAATGGCATGAGGTTCAAGCCGCGATTAAGGGCCAACCTGGTGCGACACTCATTGCGATTGCAATTGATTACAGTAATGAAAATGAAACGCGAGCCTTAAAAACGATGACTGATTTTGTCACTCTCTTTAGCTCACAAGCGACCAACATGAACAAATCAATATAAGAAGAATCTATGCAAGCACTATCTTGGTATATAAAACGCGTTAAAACGATGTCCGGAAAAGAAATCACTTGGCGTGTAACGTCATTATCCTCAGCACTTTATGAACATCTACGAGTGAGTATGAACCTCGTATCGCAAGCAGAATTTCATGATAACTACCAAGAAAATACACAATTCACCCCTCCATTTAACGTATTTATAGGTGATATATCAGCCTTTTGTCCTGAGTGGCGACAAGCGCTACTTAACAAAGCAGATAAAATCATACAACATAAACTCAGTTATTTTGATTTACAAGAGCAACATTTAGAAACCCCTATCAACTGGCATAAAGATCATGCAACAGGTCAACAAACAAGTCGTGCGGCTATCATGTCTGTTAATTATCGTGACATAAGTAAAAATGGCGATTGCAAGTTAGTTTGGGAGCCTAACCGCCACCATCAATTTGTAGTATTAGCGCGCGCATATAAAATAACTGGCGAAATAAAATATGCACAAAGTGTCGTTACTCAACTAACAAGCTGGCTAGATGCTAACCCTTACGGCTACGGCATGAATTGGAAAAGCCCCCTTGAATTAGGTATAAGAATGATTAATTGGGTGTGGGCAATTGATCTTATTCTCGACTCAGGGCTTTTTGTTGGTAACTTTAAAACACAGGTATTAAATAGCGTCTACCTTCATTGTCGTGATGTAAGTAGTAAGTTTTCACAAGGCTCTTCTGCTAACAACCATTTAGTTGGAGAAGCCGCAGGTGTCTATATAGCCAGTAGTTATTTTTCAATGTTAAAAAATGCTAATCATTGGCGCCATAAAAGTAAACATGTTTTAGAAACTGAAATACAAGCGCAAACCTTTGCTGATGGATGCTCAAAAGAGCACGGCTTCAGTTATCAATTTTTTGTATTTCAGCTCTACCTGTTCTCATCACAGGTTGGATATTGGCAAAAAGATAACTTTTCATCAGTCTACCAAGATACGCTAAATAAATTAGCCGCATTTATTGCTTTAATTGCACAAGGAGGAGAAAATTATCCCATGGTCGGTGATCAAGACGATGGTTATGCGCTTGATCTTGGTAATCATGTCCATGATATAAATGCACTTTGTGATTTGGCCGCCCACCTTTATGACAATCAAATATTTCGTATCAATTACCGAAAACCCTGTGAGTCTGCATTTTGGTTATTCAATCAACGCATAGAGCGTGAACACAAGGTTTTACAAGAAGTACCAGATTTAATTTCTCGAAAATTCCCAGAATCCAGTTATTTTTTATTACAAGCCGGTAGTGTAAATAATAATGATCAAGTCAGTATTTTATTCGATTGCGCAGAGCTAGGCTACACATCGATTGCAGCCCATGGTCATGCCGATGCACTAAGCTTAGTGATGCGTTTAAACGGCAAAGATCTATTCGTTGATACTGGTACATACGATTATTATAGCTTTCCACGTTGGCGTAATCAGTTTAGAAAAACGCAAGCACATAATACGCTCGAAATTGATGGATTAGATCAGTCGGTCATGACAGGTCCATTTATGTGGGAGCAACATGCACAAGCGCAGTGCACTCTCTGGAATCCCACTAAATCAGGAGGACAGGTAGCTGGTTTTCATAATGGCTACCAACGACTCTCATCGCCACTTATTCATGAACGTCACTTAGATTTGAATACTCAAAGAAATCGTTTAGCAATAACAGATAAAATACAGTCCCAAGGCAATCATAATATTGCGTTATATTTTCATCTATCAGAAAATTGCAGTAATATTAAAATAAAAGGTAACATTTGTACCCTTTACTTAAATAGTAATAAAGTACGCATCAGCCTGCCCAAAAACTTAACTCATGAAATAGTTAGCGGTAAATGGCATGAAGATACCGACCATACATCTTTAGGCTGGATAAGTCGTAGCTACCATCAGCGCACAGCGATTAATACATTGATTTCAAAAGGTAACACCATTGGTAATAAGCAATTTATGACTATAGTAACTTGGATTTAATAACGTATTATATTAACGTTAAATAGCGCCCTGTTGGCCAAATCTGTTTAACCTCAAAAGGTAAGTTCTTCATTTTTCTATGCCAAATAAAAAGGTTTAAACCGTGTTTTTTTTCTGCAAGCCAACGTCTTTTATGGTCTGTATAAACACCAAGAAAATCATAACAATACACGCCTTCTTCTTTGCACTTTTTGTATGAAAAATAGCGTAAAACCTGCCCAATTCCTGATAAGTAATCAGGGTTATAGCCTTCTTGTATGGCTAAAAATTGGTTGTTATACATATATCCAAGTTGCATAGCCTGTATTTCACCTTCACTCTCAAGTCTGAGTAACCTTAGCCAGCCTTTTTGTAATGCCAAAGGAACAAAGTCACGGTAAAAATCAACTAACTCAGGACGCCGCTGAAAGGAGCCTAAACCTAGATGTTGCCAGTGTTTATTGTGTAATGTAAACAGTATTTCAAGATGCTTCCCAATATCATCAAATTCATGGCTAACTTCAACCTGCCAAGGCCCAATCTTATCTAAGCGACGGCTAGTTTGACGTATATTAGTACGCAGACTCTTAGATAGGCTAGGTAGTATTTCTGCTGTTAGCCCTCCTAACGCCACCTGAGCAAACTCAACAGTTCGGTAATGATAATAGAGAGATTTAGAAGCTTCTAATGACTCTAATAGTGTTGTACCTCCAGTAGTCCAAGATGCAACATTAGTAAACCAAATAAAATCCCAATAGGGTTTAATACTAGGACTAAGCAAAGACTCCCAAAGCATGCTTTTAAGCTCACAGCTCCTCTCTGCTTTAACAATAAAATTCGAATATTCAGAACCAGAGCAGTGATCACCAACAAACCGTAAAGATTGATATGTTAATAAATTAGCTAATCGGTATTCTTGTATGTAGAAAGGGGCAATAGCGAGGGTCTGTTGACTATTTTTAATCACGACTACAAGTAGATTAATCGCTGTACTTTGACTTTTTCGCCAACTATCCATCCACTCCCAGGTTAGAAAAATATTATTCGCATCAGACTGTTCAAGAAGGTTTTGCCAATCCTCTTTCAAAGCCTCAAATTCACTCCACTCTTTTATTATTCTAATTTCGATAGATTTATCTTCACCGCTAACCATATAAACCACCTCATCATGCCCAATAAATTATTTAATTTTTTTATAAAAAATAATACCTTGAAAATCAAATTAATAGGAAATACAAGATATAAAAAAAACATCATAAAAACAAAACTTTAAAATTAAAAAACAATAAATTCAATTAATTACAATGACGTCTTCATAGACTAACAATCAATTTATTGCATTCTTTATCACGTTTGACTTATAGGGATTATGAACTAGACTGCACATCCGAATATCTAAGATCACGAAGAAATATGGAGTTAAAAATGAATGATTCAAAACAATGGAAAGTTTCAATTAGGCCCCCTCGTCTACTCATTTTTTATTGGTTATGTTTATCATTTTTAACAGCTTGTGATCAAGATTCAGCATCAAATGATGACACGAATCCAACTGTTGATTTAGGTCCGGACTTAACTGTCGATGTCGGTGAATCAGTTCACCTCGACCCAACAATCAAAAATTTAGACACGGATACGATCTCTTACCTATGGGTACAAACATCCGGAAATCCGATATCGTTACCAGACAATAACAGTTCATATATAGCATTTACGCCACTTGTAAATGACTTATTAGAATTCGAGCTAACAGTCACTGATAATCAAGAGCAGGAATATAAAGATGCAGTGTCGGTCACTGTATTACCAGAAAATGGGAAATATACAGCCCAGCTCAACTGGACAGCACCGACTGAAAACGAAGATGGCTCAATACTGACGAACTTAGCAGGATATAAAATATATTATGGCCAATCTATAACTAATCTCAACGTATCGATCGTAGTCAATGCCCCCTTAGAAACCTCATACGACATCAATAATTTAGACTCAGATAACAGTTACTTTTTTTGTATCTCAGCTTACAGTGCTGCTGGGTTTGAAAGTAAATGCAGTGATACAGTAAGTATATTGTAGAAATTATCAATATATTCATAACAAATAACGCCCCATGCCAGCTCAGTAAAACTCATGTAAGAACGATGGTCTAACATAGTTTACTGACTAGGCTTAAGCCCACTACTTACGGTTTTTGTCACTATTATTTTATGATATTAAGCACTCATACTCCCCACTCTGCTTCAAATAAGTCTATATGCATAATTTCCTATAAATGCTCAAAAATTTAATTATAAAACTAGAATAATTATTTCGAATTTAAAAAATCACATTTTCTATAAACAACTGATAATCGTTGTCTATACTTCATTGAAAATACTCACTGACAATATTACACCAAATACTTCAAACGGTAATTATCAATCGGACTACGCAAACTCTCAGCATCATTTACGTGGAGAGTTTTGAAAGTAGCGAAACGATTTTATGAAACTCATTCTTTGTAAGGTTAATTTATATACGTACTACAAGATAACAGCCCTAATACTTTTAGTATTAGGTATTACAATTCATACAGAATGTTGAAATTATCATGCCTATAAAAATATTAACCATCTTTGGTACTCGGCCGGAAGCAATTAAAATGGCCCCTCTTGTTAATGCGCTGAATGATCAACAAGGTATTGATGCTAAAGTCTGCGTCACAGCACAACACAGAGAAATGCTAGATCAAGTTCTTGATTTATTTTCCATTATACCTGACTACGACCTCAATATAATGAAACCAGGGCAAGTATTGTCAGAAGTTACTACGAATATACTATTAGGTTTAGAGCCGATTCTTAAAGAGTTTCAGCCCCAGTTGGTTTTAGTTCATGGGGATACATCCACTACTGTATCTGCAAGCTTAGCAGCCTTTTATCAACAGATTCCAATTGGACATGTTGAAGCCGGTTTACGTACACGAAACCTAAATTCCCCTTGGCCAGAAGAAGGAAATAGAAAGCTAACAGGCGCAATTACAAAACTTCATTTTCCACCGACTGTAAGCTCAAAAATGAACTTACTTAATGAAGGTGTACATCCTAATGACATTGAAGTAACAGGTAACACAGTCATCGATGCATTGATAGAAATAACAAATAAACTCAAGAATGACTATCAATTATCCAACACACTAGCAGACAGATTCTCACAACTAAGTAACGATAAAAAACTTATTTTAGTAACAGGCCATCGCAGAGAAAGCTTTGGCGGTGGATTTGAACGAATTTGCGAAGCGTTATCTGAAATTGCAAGTAAGCACCCTGATATTCAAATCGTTTATCCTGTGCACCTAAACCCAAACGTCCTAGAACCCGTAAATCGAATATTATCCGGCCTCAACAATATCTTTTTAATCGAGCCACAAGACTACCTTCCTTTCATATATTTAATGAATAAAGCATACTTAATTTTAACTGATTCTGGCGGTATCCAAGAAGAAGGCCCAAGCTTAGGTAAACCAGTTTTGGTCATGCGTGATGTGACGGAACGCCCTGAAGCAGTCAGTGAAGGAACCGTTTTACTTGTTGGTACTGATAAAAACAAAATTGTTAATGCAATAGAGCGCTTACTACAAGATGAGGTTCACTATAACCAAATGAGTCGTTCGCATAACCCCTATGGAGATGGGCAAGCGAGTCAGAAAATAATAGCTAAGATAAAACACTATTTCGAAAACCTCTAATACACGCCCTATTGGACCTGTTTAGGTATAAGAAATAATGGTGAATAGCAATAAGGACTTCAATGCATCAATCATGTGCAATAAAAGTTTAAAGGCAATCAATTATGGCGCTCGATAAAGTATCAGTAATTGGATTAGGTTACATAGGGCTTCCTACTGCAGCAATTATTGCTTCCAGTGGCTTGACTGTAATTGGGGTAGAAGTTGACCAAGATGCTATTGAAACCATTAACGCAGGAAAAATACATATCGTCGAGCCGAATCTAGATACAGTCGTTCGTAGTGTGGTTTCCACTGGTCATTTACGCGCAGTGGCAAAAGCAGAACCTGCAGACGTATTTATAGTCGCCGTGCCAACTCCTTTTATCCATAGTGATGATGGTAGCCATCAACCTGATATTAGTTATATTGAATCAACAACTAAAACAATAGCCCCCGTTCTTAAAAAAGGTAACCTAGTCATCCTAGAGTCAACATCTCCCGTGGGAACGACTGAAAAGTTAGCGGCTTGGTTAGCGAGAGCTCGTCCCGATCTTTCTTTTCCTCAGGATGCAGGCGATGCTGCAGACATCAATATCGCATATTGCCCAGAACGAGTATTACCAGGGTATGTTTTGCAAGAACTCGTCTCCAACGATCGTGTAATAGGAGGTATGAGCAAAGCTTGTAGTGCTAAAGCAATTGAACTTTATCGTACTTTCGTTCGCGGTGAATGCGTAGTGACAAATCCTAGAACAGCTGAAATGGCCAAGCTAACTGAAAACTCATTTCGTGATATGAATATTGCATTTGCTAATGAACTTTCTATTATTTGTGACAAATTAAAAATAAATGTCTGGGAGCTAATCAAACTATCCAACCGCCACCCTCGTGTTAATATTTTAAATCCAGGCCCCGGAGTTGGTGGACACTGCATTGCCGTCGATCCTTGGTTTATTATTGACAGCTGTCCCAAAGAGGCACAACTAATCAAACAAGCACGCTTGATCAACGATCACAAACCCCATTATGTTGTTGATCAAATAATACGTGCAGCCGATGAATTTAAACGTCCTATAATTGCCTGTTTAGGACTTACATTTAAAGCTGACATTGATGATCTTAGAGAAAGTCCAGCCTTGCACATCGTTGAATTCCTTGCCGATAAAAAAGTAGGTCGATTACTTACTGTCGAACCAAACGTAAGGTCGTTACCCCCACATTTATCACACTCAGACATAGAGCTAACAAGCTTAGACATTGCCTTAGAGATTGCTAATGTAGTCGTTATACTGGTAGACCATCAAGAATTTAAAGCGGCAGATAAAACCCAGTTTGCAAAAAAAATTGTTATTGATACTCGTGGGATCCTATGAGTTAAAGTTCCACCCGACTTCGATATTCAAACATTACAGTAGATAAAGGTTGCGAAAGATCCATGATGGGTTATTTATCCCAATTAACTACATTTGATTTTCTAGTAGCTTGCGTGGAACTCGCACTTGCTTTAACTGCGCTGATTAAAATAAAAAACGTAAAAATAAAGCTTAGTTTTTGTATTTTTTCTTGTTATTCAGCTATCTGGCATATCAGTTTAAGCCAAACCCCATTCACTAATCTAGCATCAAGTTACCAATTTCAACTGCTCGAAATAGTGCGTTATATTGGTTTATTTTTGGTGCTTATTTACCTATTAATGTATTCTCAAAAGACACGGCTTCCTACACATTACACAACTTTTATATATCTCCTTATCATTATCGCAAGTACCACTTATCTATTTAGTTTAAACGAACCGTTGTATCCATTTTTTCATCCAAAATCATGGCTGTATATAAAAATAATATTATGTTTGATGGCAATCGTTACCGCAGAACAAATCCTCAGGCATACGCATTCAAATAGAGTGAGTAAATTAGTGGCACTTGTTGCGATTACTCTACTTGCTTATGACATCCTCGTTTTTTCTAACTTATTACTATTTACCAGCAAGAATTATAACCTTTGGTATACAAGGGGCGTGCTTAGCACAACAACATCGCTAATATTCGCACTGTCAATTATCATATACCCATTTCAGCAGCTACAAGATAGTAAATTTAAATTATCTCGTTCGATAATAATGTTTAATGCAAGTTTCATATTGGCAGGAATATTCCTTATATGCATGGCGACATTGGGGCTTGTGGTTAATATATTTAATGCTGAATGGGCAGAAGTCTCTAAAATCCTTCTGTATGTCATGTCAATATTTGCCATCGCGGCCTTATCGTGTGTTGAAAAGTTCCGTTTGCTTATTACTGTTTGGATTAGTAAGAATTTCTTTGTTAATAAATATGACTATCAAAAACAATGGATTGAGTTAGATTCACTGCTGTCAAAAAAACGAGAAGATAACAATGGTTACGAAATAGCACTTTCAGCCATGACCACTTTATTTAAATGTAATAGCGGAGGGATTTGGTTAAAAGGCCAGCAATTTTACTCCCCCGTCGCCTTAAAGAATTTCGACTTACCTTCCTCTGGTGCAATTGAAGCAAACAACAGCCACTTTATACAATTAATGGATGAAAATGAATGGGTATTTAAAGCGCATAAAAATACCAATATTTATGATAAAGAAAAAAATAAACTTTTACCTCAATGGTACCTTAACGCTAAAGGCCCGTGGGTTATAGTGCCATTAAATGCAAACCAAGAATTAATAGGTTTTACCGTGCTGTGTGAGAACACAATTAATTCACCATTAACTTGGGAAGATCTAGATATATTAAAACTAACTGGACGCCAGATCGGCAGTTATATCATCAGTCATCAAACATCTGAAAAATTAATTCAAAATAAGCAGTTTGATTTATTTAATAAAATTACCGCCTTTGCTGTTCACGATATAAAAAACCTTATTTCACAACAAAGTTTGATCGTTAATAACGCTGAGAAATTTATGCACCACCCTGATTTTATTCATGATGTCATATTAACGATTACTAACTCAGTAGAAAAAATGGATCAATTATTAGTTAAACTAAAAGGTAATCCACACGGTAATATTGAGCCAGTCAATATAAATAAACTTCTTAAAAATGCGATAGAAATGAATATATCTAACTTTCCAGATCCAACTATATCCATACAAGGTAAAGATGCATTTGTAATGGCAGATAAAGATAAATTACAAATGGTGCTCTATCATTTAATTAGAAATGCGCAGGATGCAACCGAAGATAGTGGAACCATAGCAATAAATCTAGCGACGAAAGATGAAGAGCTTTGGTTAGAAATAAAAGATAGCGGATGTGGTATGGACAAAGTTTTTATTAAGGAACAATTATTTAAACCTTTTTCAAGTACGAAACAAGATAAAGGAATGGGCATTGGAGCATACCAAATAAGGGAGCTGATACATTCATTACAAGGAGAAATTTTTGTTGACAGTATCATAGGCAAAGGCACCACATTTTTAATTTTTTTACCTTTGAACAACAACAGAAATAAATAAAATAGTACATATTCATGATCATAACATAAAAACTGGCACGCTTTAGCTCAACTAAAAGAGGACTATATGCCAAACATTTTATCCATTGTATTAACAGTATTTATATTAACAAGTTGCTCTACATCTGGTTCACTCGAGACGATCGCTCCTGAACAGAATGTCAGTATTCCTGAATACAAAATAGGTGCAGGGGATCAATTATATATTAACGTTTGGAAAAATCAGGACTTATCACTAAATATGCTCGTTCGTCCTGATGGCAAAATATCCGTCCCACTTGTTGGTGATATTCACGCCGTAGGCCTTCCAGCAGAGACATTGGCAGCACAACTTAACGAACGCTTAAAGAAGTTTATTCGAGATCCAGAGGTAACGGTGATAGTTACATCGCCAATCAGTGCCGAGTTTTTAACTCGGGTTCGTATCACTGGCGCAGTTAACGCCCCTCAATCGACACAGCATAGACAGGGGATGACCGTACTCGATTTACTATTACAAGCAGGTAGCCTAACCCCTTTTGCCGACGGTGACGGTGCCATTTTATATCGAAAAACAGACGATGGTGTTAAACGTTACTCTGTAGAACTTGATCACATTATTAAGCAAGGGGATATATCTACTAATTATGAATTACGTCCATCAGATATTCTGATTGTCCCTGAAAGTCTATTTTAACGTGAATTTAATGAGGTATTTTAAACATGGAACAAAATGAAATATTAAAATACATACCCATTATATGGCAGAAAATTTGTTTAAAAAAATTCAAGTCGATACTGCTTATAACGTTAATCAGCTTTACTATTTTAGGGATTGGAATCTATAAACCGTCTGTATTTAACAGTGAAGTAACTATTTTTGCTGACACTCAAAATATCATCAAACCCTTACTAGGGAAGCAAACCTCAGTAACAAATGTAAAGCAAAGCAGAACCGCACAAATTCGTGATGTTATCTACTCTCCTAGACAATTAAATAAAGTGATTAATAATATTTATGGTAAAGGAACTTTCGCAACAGCGGCAGACCGAGAAAAAGAACTGGCTAGTATACGAGAAAAACTAGAAGTAAAAGGGTTATCAGGTAATTACATTAAAATAGTGTATCAAGATGATAGCCCAGATAAAACCTATCGATTACTTAATGAAATAGTCAGGCTTTTCATTGAAGATAGTGCGAATACTAAAAGAGATGAAAGTCGAAGCGCATATAATTTTATAAAACAACAAGTGACGAGTTATAAAAATCAATTAGTGTTAGCTGAAAATAAATTAAAGAAATTTAAATCATCACATTTAGATGGCACAGAAACAGGTGTCGAATCTAGAATTTCAGTGTTACGTAGTGATATTGAAGATATGAAAATAGAAAAACTGGAAAATTTAAATCGCATTTATTTACTTAAAAAACAATTAAGTTCACAAAAAAAATTCTCATCAAATGATTATGAAATATCCATTTACCACAATCAACTCAGGGAATTACAACTGCGCCTTGAAAACCTATTACTCGTGTATAAAGACGATTACCCTGAAGTATCTGACGTTAGATACCAAATTAGTGATCTAAAAAAGGTTATTCAAGATTTGAATTCAGGGAAAAAAGAAAAACGTAATATATCAAGTACGCTCAATCCATTATATCAAGAGCTAAAAATAAAACTGGCAGAAGCCACTATTTTACAAAGTACAATAGAAAATAGACTTAAAGCCTTTCATAAATTAATTGAAGATGCTTATGAACGACGTAAGCGAATTGCTAATAACCAGGCAGAGTTGTCTGAATTGACTAGGGATTACAATGTAGTTCGGACACTGTATGAAGACATGCTTGCAAATAAAGAAAAAGCACGCCTTTCCATGGTGCTAGATATTGAAGGACAAGGGGTTAACTACAAAATACAAGAGCCAGCAACTTATCCCATGACCCCATCTGGACTTCGCTTTGTACACTTCGTTATTGCAGGCCCCATCCTTGGATTATTATTGGTCATTGCCCTATTTGCAGTGAAAGTCGTATTCGATAATAAGATTCGCTTTGCCTCTCAATTGTCATCCCTCACTAATACACAACTTCTAATCAGTATTGATCATACTTCTAGTCGTTCTGAAAGAAAAAAACAAAAATTAGGCAATACTTTATTCACGTTGTACTTCTTATGCGCATTAACAATCTATATAGCAACTGCACTTACCCAAAAATATGACGTATCTATACCAACATTAATTACACCATTGTATTTTCAATTAATGGGATTAATAAAATGACACAGAACCCTTTAAATTTAAAAGCACAAAGTATTAGTAGTGGCCAATTGAACACTAATAATATAAATAGCGATGACGGTCAAAAAATTCAAAATATGAATGATGCTTGTCTATTCACTTCAGAAAAACTAGATGAACTAAAAATAATTTATCCCGGCTGTAAAAATGATAAATCTCTTAATTATTATCGCGAATTACGCACTAAACTATTAAAAATAGCCAATAACGAAAACTTTGTTTGTATGGTATCTAGCATCGCTCAGGGGGCTGGTACGAGTCATGTTGCAATTAACTTAGCTGCGAGTATTGCATTGGACCACAGTAAAACAGCGCTGATAATAGACTGTAATAGCTACAGCCCTCATCTACATCACTATTTAAAAGATAAAAACCCACTCGGCTTATCTAACTACCTTGAGCATAACACCCAAGAAATTGAAGATATTATCTATCCTTCAGGTATCCGTCGAGTCAGGATTATACCTACTGGCATTCAAACTGAATATGCAGCTGAAAACTTTTCATCCGACAAAATGAAATTGTTTATCGATACAGTAAAAAAACGTTATCCAGATCGTTTTATTATTTTAGACACTCCACCTATTAGTCTTTATGTAGAAAGCCAAATTTTAGCGTCAATTTGCGATATAGCGATTTTAGTCATTAGCTACGGACATGCGACAGCATCAGAAGTACAGACTGGAATTGATCTGATCAGCAGCGATAAATTGGCGGGTATTATTCTTAACAATAAGTAATATGTCTATGAATATGAGTAGCAATACTATTCGAATATGTATAACCATATCCTCGTTTAGTATCTTATACGGGAGTAACGCTCTCGCATCTGAATCCGACGTTCGAGACAGCTTTGTAGAGGTGGGCGCGGAGTATGAATACAGTGATAACATCTATAAATTACCTAATCGTAAGAAGGATGGGACGACGACGACAGCTGGAGTCGAACTCAGCTATAAGCAAAGTAAAGCCAACAACCGTATTACTCTTAACTACAACGCTGAATACTCAGAGACAAGTAACGCAGACTTACAAAGTAATAGTTATTGGATAGGTCACACAGCCGTTTCACAAGACGTTTTCAGTAAACATCTACTGTTTAATCTTGAGCATACTCGTCAACGTTACCTTATAGATCAAACAAAAACAGCGCTTGATAGCAACAAAGATGAAAGAGATCTTCTGACAGCTGGATTACAGTGGCGAATCCCTTATTCGCACCGAACAACCTTTACATTAGGCACCACACATACACAAACTTGGTTTAAAGAAGAGAAAATCAATGATAATAGTACGAATGAAGGTCAAGTCAGTTTGCAATATGCATTAGATGACATATCAGAAATTCAGCTCAGTTATGTTCGTAGCCAAAATAAATTTGATGATTTTGACTACACCTACGATGAGCATAAATTAGATGTCCGCTTAACACGTCAATATTTACGGGGAAATTACGCCTTTAACGCAGGAGGAAACTGGGTTGATACTTCCAGCGAAAAATATGATGGATATCATTATGGATTCACTATTGATGCAAGACTTCATCGGTATTTATTTATCTTTAGTGCGTCTCAAGTATTAACTAATACTTCAGCTCAAGTTGAGACTGATGATGAGTTAGACTTTTCAAATAATAAATTATTTTATAGAACTAATATTTCATTACAACAACAATATACGTCATTAAATAAGCGATTACTCAGCACTGTCCGCTTATATTATGATAATGATGATGCAATCGCATCCATTAACGGCTCTGATATCAGAGATCAAGATAGATATGGCGCTTACGGAGAGCTAACGTGGTCGTTTACAAATAAATTAAGCGCTAACTTATCCCTAAACTATTATAGTGCCGAGCTTTCAAGTAACGACACAAAACAATTTACAGAAGCAAAAATTGGCAGCCGTTATAGTTTAAATTCCTCAATATATATCCAATTTACGGCGTCTTTTGAAAAACAAAATAGCATGCAGAATTCTGCGGGTTATAAAGAGAAACACTATGCAACTAGAATAGCTTTCAGATACTAAACATTCTGATATTAGGGAGTTTATTTTGCAAAAAAACATCACTAAAACATTACTCATTGTTGAGGATGATATCGGACTTCAAACTCAACTTAAATGGCACTTTTCTAATTATAATGTAGTTGTAGCTGCGAATGTCAATGATGCTATTGCAGCTATACGTTTACATGAACCACAAGTTATGGTGCAAGATCTTGGCTTGCCACCCGAACCAGATGGCGTAATACAAGGTTTCAAATTACTACAACAATCCCTACGTATACATCCGCACATGAAATTAATCGTTATGACAGGTAATGATTGTAATGAGCATGCGCTAAAAGCGGTCAGCCTAGGGGCTTATGATTTCTATAGTAAACCAGCCCACCCTGAAACACTGGAACTTATCGTGCAACGTGCCTTTCATATGCATCAACTCGAAAGCAAAAATAGAGCCTTTAATTTATCTAAAAGTAGTAATCTGGAAGGGTTGATCACTACCGATGATAAAATGCTAAAGCTTTGTAAATTAGTCGAAAAAGTCGCGCCGACCAATGCAGCTTGCTTACTCCTTGGTGAAAGTGGAACAGGTAAAGAAGTATTAGCCAAGGCATTACATACTCTCAGTACTCGTAATGAGCATCCTTTTGTGGCAATAAATTGTGCAGCCCTACCCGAGAACTTATTTGAGAGTGAATTGTTCGGCTATGAGAAAGGTGCGTTTACCGGAGCAGTAAAAAGTACCCCCGGAAAGTTTGAGCTTGCCAATGGTGGAACCGTATTTCTTGATGAAATTGGGGAAATGCCTCTGCAGTTACAAGCTAAACTGCTACGCTTTTTGCAAGAGAAAGTAATAGAACGAGTTGGAGGAAGGAAGTTAATTCACCTAGATACTAGAATTGTTTGTGCCACCAATAGAAATTTAGAAGATATGATGGCTAACGCTACATTCCGGGAAGACCTCTATTATCGAATTGCAGAAATACAGATAGAAATTCCGCCATTAAGAGACCGAAGTTCAGACAAAACCTTACTCGCTCGTTATTTGTTAAAAAAATATGTTCACAAAGAACATTTAAACATAGTAGGTCTTAGTGAAGAAGCTATCAATGCTATCGAGGAATATTCATGGCCTGGCAATATTCGAGAACTTAGCAATAAAATCACTCGAGCCGCTATCATGTGTGATGATAAATACATTAGCGCTGAAGATCTTGGTTTAAAGTCAGCTGAAAACACCCAGCTAAATCTAAAAGTTATTAGGGAAAGTGCGGAAAAAAATGCACTAAAAACAACACTAAGTGCAACAGGGAATAATATCTCTGCGGCTGCAAAATTGCTTGGTGTCACTAGGCCTACATTATACGATTTAATGAAAAAACATAATTTGGATTCGAGCTTAAAAACAAACCTGATTTAATAACAAACTAAAATCAGTCAAACACATAAATCTTAATAAAGTTAGACTAGGAAGATATGTATGAAATTAATTGAACTTAATATTCAAATGGAAAGCGTCTTCACAGCAATATTACTATCAGGTGTAATTCTACTCGCAGGTTGCAGCGAATCAACTGATTTAAAGAGCAACACTGATCCAGACATATACATTCAACAGAGTAAAGCATACCTCGATGGGCATCAATTCAAATCCGCTTTTAATGCCGCAACCGAAGCAATTAATGCCGAACCTAACGGACTTGAGGGTTATCTTATTTTAGCGTCAATACAGCTACAATCAGGGCATCCGAAAGAGAGTATTAAAGTACTTGAGGCGTTTAGTGGCAGTAAAAATGTCGAGTACTATTTTGCACTACTGGATGCTTACCAAATGTCAAATAAATTGATTTCAGCACAAAAACTTATTGAACAGCAACAACAATTACTGTCAATACAAGCACAACGTTTACAACTATCCGTTGCACAGCAACTATTGCATACCGATAAGTTAAAACAAGCCAAAACAGCGTTTAGCCAATTATTAGAAGATCCAGATTACAAAGTTGGTAGCATGCTTGGCTTAGCCAAAATTGAACTTATCTCAGGCAATGAAATTAATGCAATCAGTATAATCGATAATATCATCGAAATAGCCCCTAAAAACACAGAAGCTCTTTTCTTAAAAAGTCTAATTTATATCAATATGGATGAGCTTAATAATGCAGAAGAAGCACTATCACAAACACTCGCTAGCCTTCCAAATGCTGATATATTTACAGTACAACGAATTAAAATATTTCAGAGCTTGGCACATGTATTAACACAGCAAGGGCGACTATCTGAAGCAAAGATATATACACGTATTTTATCTGATGAATTCCCAATGGCAGAATCACGATCTCTACAATATACTCAGGCACTTGATTTATATAAAAATAAAGAGTTCTCAGCGGCTAAAGAAGTATTATTAGAAATTTTAGATGAGGCTCCTGGACATAAAAAATCAACCACCTTATTGGGATTAATACTTTACAATGAAGGTAAACCACAAAATGCCGAAAAGTATCTCATAGATGTTGTTGACCCAGAAGTATCGCCAACAAAACTCACAGAGCTTTATATCAAAACCCTATTACAACAAAATAAATCTGACCATGTATTAGATCTACTCCAATATATACCTGAAACAAGTAGAGATACGGACACATGGATTCTTTATATAAGTGCAGCAATCCAGCAAAAAGAGTTTGGCAAAGCCAAAAAAGGTCTTGATAAAGCAATGTCATTAAGCCCTCAGGCAGAGCGTGTTGCATTACTTGCATTCCTTTATTACAGCAACTTACCAGAACCACAACCTGAGATGGCATTACAATCCCTATCTTCAAGCTTAATTTCTAATCCAGAAAGCCCAAAATTACAAGCATTGTACATTCGACAACTACTTGCACTTAATAAAACAACACAAGTAGATAACTACGTTGCAAGTTTAGAGGAAACATACAGTAAAAATACGAATACACAATTAATTGTCGCGAGCTACTACGTATATCAACAGAGATTACATAAGGCAATACAGATAATAGAAAATATTTTGATATCAGAGAATGATAATATCCAAGCACTTTATACCATGGCAAAAATCAATGATATAAATAGAGACTGGCAGTTATCTTTAAATAACTATAACGACATTATTAAGTTTTACCCCACTGAATTAACAGCCTATAAAAGGGCCGTACTGAGCTTAATTCGATTACAAAAAGATCCTTTGAAGGCAGCAGATTACCTTCCCGAAAATTATAACGCTAGCGTATTAGCACTCACCTTAGCCCATTTAAGCCTACGACAAAATAGGCTTGATTTAGCTGATAATTATGCAAAAGAAGCAAACAATGAGCTGCCTAAAAAATACCAAGTAAACCATGATGAATTAACGGTACAAGTTGCTTTATTGAGAGCACGTACCGCTTTCATAGAAAATAATTATTTAAAAGCGAGAGAAATAGTCATTTCAACAACTAACATTTCTGAAAATAATATTCGCCTCCTCAGTTTATTAACACACATAGAGATTGCTTCAGGTCAATATAATGAAGCCCAAAACCTAACTGAAAAAATAAACCAATTACTACCCAATAATTCATTAGCAACAGTACTCCATTCGTATATATTAAATGCCAAAGGAGAAAAAAATAAGGCGATAAAGCTATTACATTCATACTGGAATAAAGTAAAAGATAGAAACGTCGCTGAGCAATTATATTTACAATTAAAAACTAATAACTCAGAAAAAGCGTTCGCGTTCCTTGATGAATGGCAAAACGCATTTCCTGAAAGCCTGATACCAACTCGGTATAAGGCTATTTACTTGCAGGAACGAGGTGAAAATAAGCAAGCTATTGCCATCTATAATTCAATATTACAAAAAGCACCAAATGAGATAATCAGCTTAAACAATACCGCTTGGCTTTCTTTTGAAGCTGGTATTCCACAGGCTCTTTCTTTTGCTGAGCGAGCCTATAAATTAAAACCTAATAATGCGGCTATTCTAGATACTTATGGTTGGATATTATTTCATAATGGCGATAAAGACCGAGGAAAAGCATTAATCGAACAAGCCAGTAAATTATTACCTAATGATAAAAGCATTCAACAGCATTTAGAAAAGGTAAGTAAAGGATAACTGTCGAAATAATTTACATAAGTTTCAAGTAATCATGCTGTATATATTTAACACATTGAAAATAAAATCATATTAAAGTTGGTGTGGAATGTGCTTTATATTGAATATACATATTTTTAAGGCGATAACCATGAGAAAGTTTATATCTCTACTAACAGTGTTATTTTTATTAACAAGCACGACAACATCTGCAATGTTACTTGAAGGTAAAATAGACTTCACCGGTCTATCAACGACAACTGATGATGGTTCAGCAGTAACGTCATTAATGTTCTCTACCTTTGAAATTGATGCGGTAACAGGTAACTTTATTCCTGATGTTACACCAGGTGATACCGTCATATTTTCGGATCTCCCCACCATAGTTCCAACTATTGATTTATGGCATGTTGGAGGATTTGAATTTGACCTTGCTGCTATTACTATTAATACTGTTGTTGGTAGCGTAGCTATCATTGAAGGGACTGGTTTTGTTTCAAAGGCTGGTTATGAAACAACTCCCTTTCATTGGGCTTACAGTAGCATGCTAGGTAATAATACCTTCTCTGCAACAGCGGTTTCAGCACCTGCAGGTGCTGCACTATTAGGCTTAGCACTTTTAGGTTTTGGATTCACTCGTCGTAATCATCAAGTGTAATATAGCGGCCTATCAACCCTATAGAATTTTATGGCCTAAATAGCTAATAAGTCACTTTTTTTAACGGGAGTGAGTTAATGGAAAAAGTTCAAGTCAAATTAATACTCAGTTTAGATTATGAGCTTTTTTTTGGTGATAATACTGGCAGTATTGAAAACTGTATGATTAACCCAACACAACTGTTACTTCAGTTATTGAATAAGTATAATTGTAAAGTAAGCTTATTTGTTGATGCAGGATTTTTGGTTAAGCTAAAAGCGCAATCTTTTGACTTTCCAGTTTTAGAAAAACAATATCAAACGATTAAAACACAATTAAAATCACTTTCATCGCAAGGCCATGATATACAGCTTCATATTCACCCTCATTGGCAGGATAGCTATTATAATGGTAATACTTGGGTAATTAATACTGAACGCTATCGTTTGCATGATTTTAACCCAAAAGAAATCAACGATATAGTAAAAACATATAAACAAGAACTTGAATCATGCAGTGAACAAGCTGTATTCGCTTTTCGAGCTGGAGGTTGGTGCTTACAACCCTTTGAGCAAATCAAATCAGCGTTAAAAGCGAATGACATTTGGTTAGACAGTACAGTGTTTTCTCAAGGGCATTCAGACGAACCAAGCCGTTGGTTTAATTTTAATACCATACCTAAGCAAGCTTATTGGTACTTTGATAATGACCCTTTAAAACAACAACAAGACGGTTATTTTACCGAACTTCCCATCAGTGCAACTAAAACATCACCTCTATTTTTTTGGAAGCTCGCACTTCGCAAAAAACTCCCCAGCCGCCTATTTAGTTCCTTTGGCGACGGGCAAGCAATGATCGCAAAACGCAGTTATTATATTGAGCGATTAACAAAAACAACTTACGGGCCAGTCATGATTGATGGTTCCAAAGCTGGACAACTCGAGAAGGCATTCCAAGAACATCTAGAACAAGCAGATCAAGATAGTATATTTAATATAATGGGGCACCCAAAAAGTTTATCTCCCTACTCTTTAATAAAATTAGAGCAATTTTTACAGCTACATAGCGAGCTAGATTCCATTACCTATCAAGATCTTAAACACCTTAAAAAGCACCGAACGTTTCCACGCTAAGTGCTTTACATGCTACCAAATGCTTATTGAAAAAGATGTTTTACATTACTTAATCGACTAAAGCAGCTTGTTTTATTCGTAAACAATCAACCACTTACAATGTTACGTACAACAACAAGATCCTCTGGTGTATCAATGCCTGCAGCGGGTGCTTCAAGCGCTTCTTCAACATGAATTTTTTCACCATGCCAAAGTACACGTAATTGCTCTAACGATTCTATCTGCTCTAATTCTGTCTCCGCCCACTGAACGTAATCACGAATAAAACCAGCACGGTATGCGTAGATACCTATATGACGTTGGTACACAGGCTTAATCTCTGTCACTGGCGCATGCATAAAATTATCACGATGATACGGAATCGGCGCACGGCTGAAATACAAAGCATAACCTTGCTTGTCTGTGACAACTTTAACCGCATTAGGGTTAAAGACTTCTTCCACATCTGTAATAGCAACAGACAATGTCGCCATACGTGCTTCATTTTGTTTACCAAGGTTAGTCGCTACTTGCTCAATAATACGCGGTGGAATTAGTGGTTCATCACCTTGCACATTGACAATAATATCATCATCATTAAAACCTAACTTACTACATACCTCAGCTAAACGCTCTGTGCCAGAGTTATGCGTAGGTGAAGTCATACAGACTTCATAACCTAAAGCAGTAACGACCTGTTCAATACGCGCATCATCAGTAGCAACCACAACACGTGAAGCACCACTTTGCATAGCTTGTTCAGCAACACGTTGGATCATTGTTTTACCACAAATATCAACGAGCGGCTTACCGGGTAAGCGGCTAGATTGATAGCGTGATGGGATGATGACAATAAAACTCATTTAGCTAACTCTTCACTACTTAACTGACGCGCCTTAACCTCAAGTAGTACTGGAATACCTTCCGTAATTGGATAAGCAAGACGATCTGCATTGCAAATAAGTTCATTGCTGCTTTTGTCGTAGTGCAATTTTCCCTTACAAACAGGACAAGCAATAATTTCAAGTAAGTTATGATCCAGAGTCATGAGTTAATTCCTTTAATTTTAATAATAACGTCGGTAAAAAATCGCTATTTAAACTTGCGTTTACCGGTAAATAATACCAATTATCTTGAGCAAAAGATTGACACTTTACAGCATCTTTTTCGGTCATAATAACGGTTCGCCCTGCTGCAAACTGTTCAATCTCAACGGCAGTAAAGGCATGATGATCAGGAAATGAAAGATGTTCTTCAATCACATAATCGTGTTTATCTAATGTAGTATAAAAACGCTGGGGATTACCAATGCCGGCAATTGCAACCATAGATTTAGATTTATCCGATATCACCAACTCATTATTTGCTACTTTACGTAATGGTGCTGCAACGAGGCGCATATTCGCTTCCCCAGTTAACCCATTACCACCATTACAAACAACAAAATCGGCCGTTTTTAAACGCCAAGCCCCTTCTCGTAACGGTCCCATTGGTAATAAATGACCATTGCCAAGGCGACGTTTACCGTCAATCACAATTAATTCTATATCTCTTTGCATGGCATAATGCTGTAACCCGTCATCAGTAATAATAACATCGACATCAAAATTAGCTAACAAATGCGCAGCTGCCTCGACACGTACAGGACTAATCACCAAAGGACACTGCGTACGTTGCTGTAACATAAACGGCTCATCACCACTTTGCTCAACAGGCGACTCATCAGTAACAATATAAGGATATTGGGGTGCTTTAGATCCGTAACCTCGGCTAATAATACCAGGCTTATAACCCGCAGCGGTCAGTTGCTCACACAAATATACAACAAGCGGCGTTTTACCAGTACCACCAACCGTGATATTACCAACAACTATCGTCGGTACTGAAGGTTTGATACTGGCTTTAATACCCGATTTAAATAACGCGCGACGACAGCCTGTAATGGCTGCAAAAGTAACACTTAACGGCGCAAGTAACCATTTAGCCCAATGGTTACCATACCAAACATCCTCTTCTATTTTCACACTGAGTCCTATTTAGCCACCAAGTTGTAAACGGTGTAATTGTGCGTAATGTTCACCTTTAGCAAGTAATTCGCTATGTGAGCCACTTTCAATAATAGAGCCATTTTCAATTACTAAAATTCGGTCTGCTGCTTCAATCGTTGATAAGCGGTGAGCTATCACTAATGACGTTCTATCTTTTTGTAACGTTTCCAGTGCTTGCTGCACCTTCTTCTCAGATTCAGCATCCAGTGCAGACGTTGCTTCATCGAGAATTAAAATGGGAGCATCTTGTAGCAATGCTCGTGCAATGGCCAGACGTTGACGTTGACCACCCGATAACATTGCACCATTTTCACCAACTATAGTATCAAAGCCATTGTCAAATCCTTCAATAAACTCTAATGCATTGGCTTTAGTCGCGGCCTCAATAATCTCTTCACGTGTCACTTCGTTAATGCGGCCATAAGCAATATTAGCGGCGATCGAATCA
Source organism: Moritella viscosa (assembly GCF_900120065.1). NCBI lineage: Bacteria > Pseudomonadati > Pseudomonadota > Gammaproteobacteria > Alteromonadales > Moritellaceae > Moritella > Moritella viscosa. The sequence continues at coordinate 79,677 of NZ_FPLG01000047.1, read as the reverse complement.
TTAAATAAATGTACATTTTGCGATACTAAGGCAATCTGGTTACGTAACGATTTCAATTCGTAGTCATGAAGAGGCATATCATCAATACTAATCTGGCCTTTCTCTATTTCATAAAAACGCGTAATTAAGCTGGCCAATGTTGATTTACCACTACCCGAGCGACCAACAAGAGCGATCATCTCACCGGGTTGTGCGGTAAAGTTCATATTCTCAATCAAACGCGAACTCGCTGTTGGGTAAGTAAAATCAACATTTGAGAAGGTAATTTTACCAGCAACACGTTCCGGTATATAAGTACCTGTATTTTTCTCTGCTTGAAGATCAAGAATATCAAATAAGCTGTTACAGGCCGAAATTGCTTTTTGTATTTCAGAGTTTACGTTAGTGATATCACGTAATGGACGTAATAACGCCATCATAGAACCGACAATAGCCACGAATTTACCAGGCGTAAGTTCCGCACGAATGGACTCAAAAGACGCAAGATATAAAACAACACCAAGTGCAAATGAAGCCACGATCTGTACTAGCGCATTACTTGCTGCACTGGTTGTCGCCATTTTCATTTGTTGCTGACGAATATGGTTACTCACAGTGCCAAAACGTTCACGCTCTGTTTCATGTCCTGCTGACATTAATACGTCTTTATGACCATGCAACATTTGCTGCGCTGTTGATGACACATTACCCATTGCTTGCTGGAGGCGTCGACTGATCACACGAAAACGACGACTCACAGTACCAATAATGATACCGACCAGTGGAGCAATAAATAATAAAACAAGGGATAACTGCCAGCTTTGGTAGAACATCCAAATCAGCAAACCAAGAATAAACGCACCACTACGGAACACGTTTACGATTGTTTTAGATGCAGCGCCTGAAACTTGGCTGGAATCATAGATAATTTTTGATACTAATTCACCGGATGGCGTTTTATCAAAGAAGCTCACAGGTAAATGCATAAGATGATCAAATAACTGACGCTGTAAACGCATGACTACGGTATGGCCCGCTTTCGCCATGCAATAGCTTGAACCAAATGAAGCTAAACCACGTAAACAAACCATACCGACAACAAAGAGTGGCATCCACTTTAAGAATGCTGACGTTTCGGCGTTAAAGCCATCATCGACAAGCGGCTGTAGAATATTAAGTAATGTTGCATCGACAATTCCGTAACCAAACATAGCGAGGATACCAAAACCTAAGGTGGTTTTTAAGTCGAGAACATATATAGAAAATCGCTTAACCGTTTGCCAAGCTGTACGCTGTTGATCCATGAAAACTGTCTTGTTATTGAGATAGGTGATCATTTTAAACCTAGGTTAACTAAAACAGCAAACTTTCAATGCATAGAACCTCATAATAACTATTTTTTAACCATATAAATAAAAAGGCTGCCCCAAATGGAGCAGCCTTTTAAATAATAATGATTAAGTCAATGAAAATAACGAGCATAAGTTTACGCCTCGTTATTTTTATCCCCCTCTATTCTAGCGGGTGACTTGTGTTACGACTTGAGTCTTACCGCCAATATTTAACAACCATGCTAGCGCAGGTAGGAAACATAAAGCACCAATCATATTCCAGATAAACATGAAAGTAAGCATTAAGCCCATGTCAGCTTGAAATTTAATGGGTGACAATACCCAAGTACATACACCAATCGCTAAGGTAATACCAGTAAATGCAACCGCTTTACCTGTACTTGATAATGCGTATTTATAAGCGTCTTGTAAGTTATAACCCATTTTTAAACGTGCTGATAACTGACTATAGATATAGATACCATAGTCCACACCAATTCCCACACCTAATGCAATGACTGGCAATGTCGCAACTTTAACGCCAATACCTAAAGTGGCCATTAACGCTTGCCCTAAAATAGAAGTCAGTGCTAACGGTAAAATAATACATATGAGTGTTTTGACTGAGCGGAATGTGAGGAAACAAAGCAACCCAACCACACCATATACCCACATCAACATTTGATATTGTGCTTTTTCAATCACACTGTTTGTGGCCGCTTCAATACCCGCGTTACCAGCCGCAAGCGCAAAGTTAACACCTTCAGTTTTATTCGCTGCTGTATAAGTGGTGATATCAGCAATCACTGTTTCGAGTGTATTTGCTTTATGATCATCAAGATAGATAATAAGCGGTAACATGCTACACGTATTATTCATAAACGCAGCAGGCGCACGACCTACGGCAGCATTTAGTACTAATTGATTAGGGCTTAATCCTTGCCATTTTGGATTACCTTCATTCATACCCACAATGGCCTTTTTAGCAATCGTCGCCACAGAAAGCGTTGATTGCACACCAGGAATACCTTCAACATGTGCTTGTAATTGATTTACTGCATTCAATGTATGGTAACTACTACATTGTTCAGCGGGTGTCTCGACCATTAACACCATAATGTCAGTGCTCGCTTGATAATTGTTTGCAACATACGCATTATCTAAATTATAGCGACTGTCTGCACGTAACTCAGGCGCGCCAGCATCGAGATCACCAATTTTTAATGATTGGCCTTGGTACAAACCAACAGCAAGACAAAACACACCGAACATTAATGCAGACTTAGCCCATTTAGCGTCAGCAAAACGGCTAAATACAGTGACAATTAGAGGCGTTTTTGATTGTTCAGCCAGCAAATATTTAATGCCCGCAGGAGACACTCCTGTCCAAGACATTAAAATGGGTAACAGCACTAAGTTAGTTAACAAAATAACCGCAACACCCACACTCGCTGCAGTGGCCAAATCTTGAATAACCTGAATTTCAATCACATTCAAGGTAATAAAACCAAGACCATCACTTAGCAATGCAATCAGACCTGGAATTGCGAGTGCTCTAAACGCAAGACGCGCAGCTTGCTCTGCTTTATTGCCAGCAGCCATATGTTGACCGATTGCACTAATTAACTGAACACCATGGCTCACCGCAATCGCAAATACCAAAAATGGCACTAACATAGAGTAAGGATCTAGGCCCTGCCCTAATAAGTTAAGTAATCCTAATTGCCAAATAACCGCAACCAGTGCGCAAGTAACCGTCACTATCGTGCTTCTTAAGCAACGACTATAAAGATATAGTAAAGCGAAAGTAATGATAATGGCGGTGATAAAGAAGATAACGACTTCTGCAGCACCAGCAATAAGATCACCAACAACCTTAGCAAATCCAGTTATATGTACTTTAACGCCGCCTACTTCATATTTACTACGTATGTCTTCTAACGTATTTGATAATTGATCGTAATCTAATGCCTTGCCTGTATCTGGGTTGACGCTCATTAAAGGTAATAAGAATACCGCTGATTTAAAATCATCACCAACCAAATAACCAACTTGCCCTGATAGCATCACATTACGACGTAATCTGTCTAGCGTACGCTGGCTACCATCATAATCGCTTGGTATAACGGTACCACCAACAAAACCATCTTCAGTTACTTCTGCCCAAGTTACATTTGAGGTCCAAATTGATTTCATCCCAGAGCGATCTACACCCGAAATAAAAAACAATTCATCGTTCAATGCGCGCATCTGGTCTTGAAATTTGGCATTAAAGATATCGCCTTTTTCATTTTCAATAACAACACGGACGCTATTGCCTAAACTGGCCAACTCTTGTTTATAATTTAAATAATTTTGAATATATTCATGCTGTACTGGGATCATCTTTTCGAATGATGCACTCGGTCTCACTAAACTTGCGTTATAAGCTAAAAAAGCAGTGAGCAATACGATGAATGCAAACACCACATATTTAAAACCAAATAACTGTTTTTCGATCCAAATAGTAAGTTTTTCCATGTTATTTTAGACCTCCCTGTACTAATTCATTTTTCAGACTACTTTGCCAACCACGAAGACCCGTTGTAACAACATTCCCATCAATTATTTTAACTGATGTAATATCAATACGTTGATTAGATTTTGAAATATCATTAAAGACATGTCCGTCATAAACGAGTTTTAGGCCACCAGCACCCACTAATAACAGTTCCTTGTTATTTAGCCAATCAGCAGAAAATATATGATTTGTCACCCCTGTATCAAGGTGTTTCCAAGTTTCTCCTTGGTTTTTCGAAACAAACATGTTGCCACGCAATCCATAACTATAGAGTGTCTTTCCTTGCACTTCGATACCAAATAATGACCCCAGATAATCAATATCTAATGAACGCCAAGTTTGACCTTGATCTGATGTTGCAATACCAAGACCGGCCTCACCAATAACATAAATATTATTTTCTGCATCTGTTGTTAATGCATTAAGATGGAAACCTTCAGGATTCGGCACTTTAAAACCAATATATTCCCAGCTATTACCGCCATCTTTAGTCTCTAACATTGCACCATAAGCACCAATAACGAGACCATAATCAGCCGTACTAAATAGCACATCAAAGAATGAAATTTCAATGCCCGAATTAATCGTTAAATCTTCTAATTTATACAACGTATCATCAAGTTGCATTTCAAGTTCATCCAACATATCTTCATCTAGGCTCGCAGCTTCGGCCTGTTCAAATGCAGCAGTTAACGTTACAACTTGAGTTTCTAAACTTGATTTAAGCAGGCTCGTTAATTGAAGACCATCAAAAACCTTACTCCAATTATGACCACCATCCGTTGTTTTTAATATGACACCTTGATGCCCCACCGCCCAAGCAACTTGACCATCAATAAAGTCTACAGCGGTTATCGTCGTTTGCACGGGAACATTAGCCTGAAGCCAAGTGGAATCACTATTTTCTCGAACCAAAATACGGCCGTACTCACCAACTAATATTTGTCGATTAGCATAATTATCAATTTCTAAAAAAACACTTTTCTCTGCAAGATTATTCATTTCAGCTGCGACCAATAGCACATTATTATCTACATAATCGTTTGCTGTGTTTAACACTTGCTCCTCGCCTGCACTATGTACTGGTAAACTTAATGTACATAATAGCGCCAACAATTTTTTATCCATATTTGGCATTTGTACTCCCTAATCCCTTAAGTTTACGACGTCTTTTCACTAAGACCCCCAAATTTGCAATCAAGTGGCTATACGCCTCCACTTGATATAAAAAATTCAACAGTTGCGAACCAACAACTATTTACGAATGATAATGTTCTCCTCGATATGCACCTGGTGTGACCCCTTTCCAGCGCTTAAAAGCACGAGAAAAATTGGCCACATTAGAAAAGCCCAATAAATAACTTATTTCCCCCAAAGATAAGAGGTTTTGATTTAGGTGTTGCTCGGCTATGGTTTGACGAATATTTTCAACTAAGTCCTTATAACTCGTCCCTGAATCATTCAATTTTCGCTGTAAGCTACGCTGACTGAAATTTAATTTTTCAGCCACCAGGTCAATATTTGGTATGCCAGTCGCCATCCGTGAAACGACTTCTGAACGTACTTTACTTACAACATTATTACTCGTCAGCCCTGCGAGATAATCATCTGCCGCCTGATCACTTAATAACATGAGATCAGGCGCAAAATTAGGAAGACGTTTTGATAACAGTTCACGATCCATGACCAGCATAGATTTACTCGAATTAAATTCAATCGAACATCCAGTATGGGCTTCAAATTGTTCACGACAACGACTGTCGACAGTCGTGTATATCTTAGTTGGTGCAAAGCCTGGATTAGAAAGATCACGACATATTTTGATGATGGACAGCAGCATGGTTAATTCAAGTTGGTCGCCAATACGATTAATATCACTTTCGGTCTCATTCAGGTTTAACGCAAGGTAACAATACGTTTCATCCTCGCTTAAATTAATGCGGCATGTACTACTCAAAACATGGTCATAATGAACTAGACGGGTAAATGCATCTTGTAAAGACGAGGATGCTTGTAATGCATAACCAAGTGCGTGAAATGTTGTCGCGACAATACATTGGCTAACTTTGATTGGTAATAATGGATCATCTGTTAACACTACAGATTGATCGAAGAGTTTATTACACAGACTAACCGGCACACGGCTGCCTACATGTGTAATTTCATTCATGTTAATGTCTGATTTAGATAGCAGTTCGAGAGGTTCTATACCTTTCCATTGTAAGGCTTTATAGAGCGCAACAAGCCAACCACCAATAACATCCCCTTGTCCGTCCATTGCCAGCACTCCTTTGCTTTTATTCATCATTACAGATAGTTTAAAGATTGAAATTAAAAAATCAGAAAACGTATAACAAATATTCCATACAGGCAACATATTCGCAACAAGGTTAATTCAAAAATAAGAGCTTAGTATCATAATAATTCAAACGTTTGATTAAATTCTCACAAAGGCTTTATCTTATCAATAGATTTAATGCTTTCATAAATATCACTTAATGGTTAAAGGATCTCACTAAATATATCAGCAGCTTCAATATCAAGAATACCAGATCGATTAACTGTTATTTTATGGCGCTGGTAAAGGACTTTAGCACTATCATCCTTTAACCCGACAACTACGTTGACTTGATAACGCCTTTCAATCGCTTCTTTACTGATTTTACTATCATGTTCTGTATAGACTGCACCAGTTCCACGCTCTAAATAACGAATAAGTGGACGCACACTAAAATAGATCTGCTCTTGCATACGATCATAGCCCGCTTGGAAACCTTTGTGACTTACTCGAGTATCAAGGCGATAGTGTAATAGAATTGATTCTTGCTTGTTTTGCGGACGACGACGATATAATACGTCACGTACAACAATTGGTAATTTACTCTGTTTAATGTAGTCCAGCCATATACGCTGCTTGGAAATAATTTGTTTATTTGATGTGTCAATTAGATTTCTTGACCATTTTGGGCGCCCCTTACGGATCCAACGCCATAACGTGTTATTAAATTCATCTTTAAAGATCTCCCTGAAACCATAAATGACCGATAACACAGCAATTAAAGCATAGGTTAAACCTTTCAATTCACCTTGAGCAAAAAAGATCATGCTTAATACAATCACCATCACGAGTGACGTTGCTGTACCTTTTACGATTTTTTGTTGATGTTTACCCAATTGCTGAGTTGCTTCTTTAAAAATCACGCCATGTTCAATCAAACGACGTAATAAACGCATTTTATTCGCAATTCGATTCGGGTCTAATAAAGTATTTGCTGAGTTATAGCCATTTTCTAAACGGTACTTAGCTTCACCACGACAGAAACCTATGATTTCAGCCCGTTCATCAAGAAATTCATTACTCTTTTTCCGTTTTGATAAAGCCTTATAGCAGCATTGTTCACTAAACCATGACAAATAATTGTCCACATTATTGAAGTAAGCTTTTAATTTTTCATCTGCTGGGGCATTACGACGAAACTTCTTAATAATTGATTTTGCGACATCATTAAGCTCAATTAACGCAGAATAGAATAATTGCGGTTCGATTTGCTGTTGAATATTACTAATATCTTTTTCGAAGGCTTTAGCAAATTGATAAGCAAATAGATTTAAGTTAACGCGATATTCGTCTGGAGAACGTTTCATACGACTTGCAAAACGGCTTTGTACTAACGGGAGGTGTAAACCTTCAGAATAATACGCGCGCTTACCTTGAATTCCACGATAGAAATAATCTTCTTCCGTCAATGTCTGCGGATTGATTCCCATCTCATTAGGTAATAAAAAATACACATCAACACGACGATAACCACCTTGTGGGATAAGGTGATTAAGTTTAAATGATAATTTATCTTCTTGCTTTAAAACAATCTTAGCCACGCGTTGTACACCCTTTAATTATTACACGTACTCCTTGCTCCACTTAACATAGACATACGATAAAAGTACCCACTGCGAAATGTAACGTTTCATTGAAATTTAATAGAGTATTTATGGCTAAGTATATTATCCTTTACAACGCTAAATAAGAAGTTAAATCCAAATAGTTGGCTGATTTTTCCTGTTTATCTTCAATTGATGACAAATAAGGCATTTTTCCCATTAGCGGAGCAGGTAATGCCACCGTTAATGTTTCTATCATTTCATCATAATTAGCAATATCGGCCGTCAAACTGTTCGCAACCCAACCAACAAAATTAGCGCCTGAATGTTGAATCGCTTGCGCTGATAGTATCGCATGATTCAAACAACCTAACTTAACCCCTACTACAAGAATAACATCTAACTTATTTTCAGCTACCCAAGAGGAAAAATAGTAACTGCTATCAACAGGAAGATGCCAGCCTCCAGCACCTTCAATAACGGTAAAATCGATATCATCCGGCACCTTAGTGAGAGCAGTATCTACTAACGTGAGATCAATAAACTCACCTTTTTTCTGTGCTGCGATATGCGGTGCAATCGGTTCCTGATAAGCAATGGGATTGATGATATCGTAATCTAGGTTATGTGATGCATGTTGCTGTAACAACAAGGCATCTTCATTACGTAAACCCACAGAGGTTAATTCACAACCGGCAGAAATAGGCTTTAACCCCACAGTTTTAAAACCTAAATTATTGGCGTATTCAAGGATCGCACAACTAATCACCGTCTTACCAACGTCCGTATCAGTACCGGTAATAAATACTTTTTTCCTATGATTTGTCATTGATGCCTTTCTTGCTTTGTTTTAAATGAGCGTGTTTAAAATTAAAATGTCTTTAGTTCAGGTATATTAACGTTTACGCAATAAGCAGTAAGCCAGCTTATAGCTAAGCGGTAACAAGCCTTGGTTATCACGTCGCTTTTCATAATTAGATTTGAATGCCCTCAGCTCACCCTGCGTTGTGGGTTTCGCGTCTTTGTTATGTACATGGTTAGCACCAATGCCTTTTAAACTTAACATGACTTTTTTAACACTTGAGTAATGCATCGTTTGAGTTTCAATTTGAAAACTCTCAACAGTCAAACCCGATTTTAATAGCGCTGCTTTAATTTCACCTTCAGACAAAAAACGATTTACATGACGATGCGCATTCACGGTTATCCATGATTGTGTCAGTTCATCAAGACTGCCCGCGACTAAGGTACTGAATAACATCAAGCCTCCTCGTTTTAAGCAACGCGATGTTTCAAGTAACGGCGTAGCTAAATCATCGCACCACTGCAATGCTAAATTAGAGACACACAAGTCAATGCTATTAGACTTTAATGGTAGCGCCTCCGCATCACCATTAAGCCAATAAGTAGGTGTGGTTAATTGATGATGCTCTTGGGCGTGAGAAAGCATGCCAAAAGATAAATCAACCGCAATCAACTTTTCACTACACTCCGCTAATGTTGGTAATAATGCCCCGCTACCACAGCCAAGATCGACAGTCGTCATATAGGGGCTCATCATATCCGGCACCACAGGTAAGTACTGCAATAACTTATCGCTGGATAATCGCTGTAATAGTGCATGTTGGTCATAACTCGCAGCCGCTTTACCAAAACAACGTGCAACAGCATTTTTATCAATCATGCAGCCCCCTTGTACTATCATCTAGCGCATCCTTTAGACAGTTCAGTAATAAATCAATATCTTCAATACGATGACTGGCTGATAGGGCAATACGCAAACGAGATGAACCTGCCGGCACCGTCGGCGGTCGAATGGCTTTTACTAACAAACCTTTGCTCGCTAGATATTGACTGATCTTCATTGCTTTATTTGCATCACCAATAATGAGTGGTTGAATGGCTGTATCAGATGGCATTAAGGTGATATTACGTAAAAAACATTGCTGTTTAAAATAAGTAATAAGTTGACTTAAATGTGCAACACGCCATGTTTCTGTTGCCATGATCGTCAAGGCTTTATCAATACATACCGCCATAGCCGCTGGCATAGCTGTCGAGTAAATATACGGTTTTGAAAAATTAACCAGGTATTCGATAACGTCTTTGGAAGCAGCAACAAATGCGCCCGATACACCAACCGCCTTTCCAAAAGTCGCCATATATAAATCAACATCATGGGCTAATAAGCTATGCTGCTTTAGGCTATTTTGTCCCTTTGGAAGAGCACCAAAACCATGAGCATCATCAACTAACAACCAGCTGTCATGCATTTTACATTGCTGACTAATCGCATGTAAATTAGACTTATCACCATCCATGCTAAACACACCTTCAGTCACCACAAGTGAATTCGTATGTTGATGGCGGTTTTGAGTCAAGATTTGAGCAAGATGCTCACAGTCGTTATGTTTAAAACGTTTCATGGTAGCAGGCGAATAAACACCCGCTTCAATTAACGAAGCATGATTTAGTTTATCCTGAACCAATAAATCATTTTTACCTAACAAGGCCTTGATTAACGCTTGATTGGCAGTGTAGCCTGAATTAAATAGTAGACTAGATTCATACCCTGTTATTTCAGCTAAATTTCCTTCCAGTGCGGCATGAGCGTTAGTATAACCTGTGACTAAAAAAGAGCCGCCGCTACCAACGCCATATTCGTTTGCCCCACTCTGCCACGCACTGATTAGCTCTGGATGTGTCGATAACCCTAAATAATCATTCGCAGAAAAATTAATAGCACCATTACTGATCGCCCGCGTGCGTAACAAGGAATTTACTTGCTGCTGGCGTAATGCTTGTGTAATAAATTCAAACGCCATTAATGTGTAGCACTCGTCGCGCCAACATTTTTTGTATTAACAGCTGTCGCATCATAAAACAGTGACGGTGATGCCTGCTCTGCTATTTCATCAAGTAACTGCGCTGATTGTGCTTCGTCACTGGCTTCGCGAATACGCGCAGGTTGTAAGCCAAGTTTTCTAAACAGACGCTTATCACTGTCTTCATCTGGGTTGTCCGTTGTTAACAACTTACAACCGTAGAAAATAGAGTTTGCGCCTGCCATGAAACATAATGTTTGTGTTTGTTCACTCATCGCTTCACGACCAGCCGATAAACGCACATAAGATTTAGGCATTAAGATACGTGCTGTCGCAATGGTACGTACAAACTCTAATTCGTCTAAATCTGGCGTATCTTCCAGCGGTGTACCCGCCACTTTAACTAACATGTTAATTGGCACACTTTCTGGGTGATGTGGTAAATTAGCAAGTGACCTAAGCAAACCGATTCGATCAAGTTGTTGCTCACCCATCCCAACGATCCCACCAGAACATACTTTCATACCTGCTTCACGAACATGGTCTAAGGTGTTTAAACGATCTTGGTAGGTACGCGTGGTAATAATCTGTTCGTAGTATTCTTCTGACGTATCTAAGTTATGGTTGTAATAGTCTAAGCCCGCAGCAGAAAGAGATTGCGCTTGTTCCGGCGCTAACATGCCTAACGTCATGCAAGTTTCAAGTCCCATTGCTTTAACACCTTTAACCATATCAATTAAATACGGCATATCACGCTTATGTGGGTTTTTCCAAGCTGCCCCCATACAGAAACGACTCGCACCATTATCTCTTGCTTCAGCTGCACGTTTAAGCACAGTTTCGACTTGCATCAAGCGTTCTTTCTCAATACCCGTTGTATAGCGTGCACTCTGTGGGCAATACTTACAATCTTCAGGGCAAGCGCCGGTCTTGATTGATAACAGCGTACTGATTTGTACACTGTTTGGATCAAAATTCTGACGATGAACCGTTTGAGCCTGAAACATCAAATTGTTAAACGGTTGGTTAAATAGTGCTTCAATCTCATCAAGTTGCCAATCATGGCGAACGCTATTAGTCATCTAAAATCCTTTATTTGAATTTATTCTTAAACTCGATTAGTCTATCCAGCATAGCCGCAAGGTCAACCAAATGCTAAAACCAAGGTTTACAATGACTCAAAAAACAAACAAAAATTTAGTGAAGTTCGACCAGCAGCACATCTGGCACCCTTACACATCGATGACAAACCCCCTGCCTTGTTACCATGTTGATAGTGCTGAAGGAGTTTATCTCACATTAAATGACGGTACACGATTAATCGATGGTATGTCTTCTTGGTGGGCATCAATTCATGGCTATAACGTACCAGCGCTAAATCAAGCAATGCAAAAACAAGCCAGTAAAATGTCACATGTGATGTTTGGTGGCATCACCCACGAACCAGCAATAAATTTATGCCAAAAACTAGTCGATATTACACCCGACGGTCTCGAATGTGTGTTCTTGTCCGATTCAGGGTCAGTCAGTGTTGAAGTCGCAATGAAAATGGCAATTCAATATTGGCACCATCAACAACCGGCGAAAAAGAAATTTGTCACTATTCGTAATGGTTATCACGGCGATACATTTGGCGCGATGTCAGTTTGCGACCCAGATAATGGCATGCACGAATTGTTCACAGGATTTTTAGCGCCACAGTTCTTTATTAGCGCACCAAGCATCAAATTTAATGAGCAATGGCAGCAAAGTGCCATGCAAGAGCTAGAGCAAGCGTTAGTAGAAAACCATCAGCACATAGCAGCACTTATTTTAGAACCTATCGTGCAGGGTGCTGGCGGTATGAAGTTCTATCATCCGGAGTTTTTACGTCAAGCTAAATTACTTTGCGAGCATTATAAGGTATTACTGATTGCCGATGAAATTGCGACAGGTTTTGGTCGAACAGGAAAATTATTTGCTTGTGAGCATGCAGGCATCACACCTGACATCATGTGTTTGGGTAAAGGCATCACAGGCGGTTACATGACATTAGCAGCAACATTAACCACTCGCCATGTTGCAGAAACAATCAGTAATGGGCCAAGTGGCGTATTGATGCACGGGCCTACATTTATGGGTAACCCATTAGCCTGTGCAGTGGCAAATGCCAGTATCGATTTATTAATGGCAAGTAATTGGCAACAACAAGTTAAACGAATAGAAGATCAGTTACAACAAACATTACTACCGCTCGTTACACATAAAAATGTTGCAGATACACGTGTGCTCGGCAGTATTGGCGTTATCGAAACCAAACAAGCAATTGACCTCGCTAAAGCACAAGTATTATTTGTTGAATTGGGTGTATGGATCAGGCCTTTTGGGAAACTCTTGTATATTATGCCCCCTTACATCATTTCAAATTCAGAGCTCACCACATTATGCCATGTGATCAGACAAGTGCTTGATGCTGACATTTGGGCTAAATAACGTATTAACCAATATGTATTTAGCTTTATCCTGTTTTCACTTGCAATATAATCAAAATAGTCTTTGCTAAACTAAGGGTACCGAGTCAGTGCTTATGACCTGCGTACTTAATTGTTATTAATGTAACAAGCTGAATATTGAGTTTGTTACATTAATTTAATCTTAGTTTTCGGGGTCATTTATGCTCAATAATTTATTGATATTTAGTTTAAGTCTAATCAGTTTTTCCACTATCTCGTATATTATTTATATTAAAATAATTGAGCCCCTGAGCAGTATCAAAGGATATATCCAGGAAGCTCAATTTGAGCATAACATCATCAATGAACTTGAAAATGCAACCGGTACACAAGGGTTGTCAGAGCGCTACAACTCGATGCTTGATAATAATATTAGTAGTTCAAGTTATTTTGATAAATTACAACACACGTTAAAACAACGCGAAATGAGCCCTACATATACCTCCCCAATTAAATTAAATAACAGTATTTTAAACCAAGCCCGTTTACTACAACAAAAGAAAAAGCAAATTAATTACCACTAGAATCCTCAATCATTTGCAATTATCAGTGTTAATTTACTAAATATTAAGCAAACAAAATGATTTTTCATTGTTTTTACTTGTATCCTACAACTGCAAAGGTAATATATCCTTACTTAAATAATCATCATTCGCTCAGCAAGAGCTTTTTATGCTGGAGAGCAATAATCCTATGACGCATACGTCAGTTAAAGATATTTTTGCCGGTAAATTCCCGGTAGGCAGCACAGTTACAACGAAAGGCTGGATCCGCACACGTCGTGATTCTAAAGCTGGTATTTCTTTCTTAGCTATTTACGATGGTTCGTGCTTCGATCCGATCCAAGCAGTTGTAAGTAAAGATTTACCGAACTACGAAGCAGACGTTTTAAACCTTACTGCTAGTTGTTCAGTTGAAGTTACGGGTGTTGTAGTTGAATCACCTGGTAAAGGTCAAGCATTCGAAATCCAAGCAACAGAAGTAATTGTACTTGGCTTAGTTGAAGACCCTGACACTTACCCTATGTCAGCTAAACGCCACAGCATCGAATACCTTCGTGAGCACGCACACCTACGTGGCCGTACTAACGTTATGGGTGCCGTTATGCGTGTTCGTAACTGTTTATCCCAAGCTATTCACCGCTTTTACCATGAAAATGGTTATAACTGGTTAAGCACACCACTTATCACTGGTAGTGATTGTGAAGGTGCTGGTGAAATGTTCCGTGTAAGTACACTGGATATGAATAACCTGCCTTTAACTGATAAAGGTGACGTTGATTACAAAGAAGACTTCTTTGGTAAAGAAACCTTTCTAACGGTATCTGGTCAACTTAACGCTGAAACGTATGCTTGTGCGATTGGTAAAGTTTATACCTTCGGTCCAACTTTCCGTGCTGAAAACTCAAATACAACGCGTCATCTTGCAGAATTCTGGATGGTTGAACCTGAGATTGCATTTGCTGATTTAGACGATGCAGCAAAACTAGCTGAAGATATGCTTAAGTATTGCTTTAGAGCAGTACTAGAAGAGCGTATGGATGATATGCAGTTCTTTGCACAACGTATCAACAAAGAAGCAATTACTCGTTTAGAAAGCTTTGTAGATTCTGACTTTGCACAAATTGATTATACTGACGCAATTAAGATCTTAGAAGAATGTGGTAAAGAATTCGAATTCCCAGTTTCTTGGGGTATCGATATGTCTTCTGAACACGAACGTTACCTTGCTGAAGAACACTTCAAAGCACCTGTTGTTGTTAAAAACTATCCGAAAGATATTAAATCATTCTACATGCGCATGAATGAAGATGGTAAAACAGTTGCAGCAATGGACGTACTTGCACCAGGTATTGGCGAAATCATCGGCGGTAGCCAACGTGAAGAACGTTTAGATATGCTTGATAAGCGTATGGAAGAAATGGGCTTAAACAAAGAAGATTACTGGTGGTACCGCGACCTACGTCGTTTCGGTACAGTCCCACACTCTGGCTTTGGTCTAGGTTTCGAACGCTTAGTGTCTTATGTAACTGGTATGCAAAATATCCGTGACGTAATTCCTTTCCCGCGTGCACCACGTACAGCTGAATTCTAATTTAAGTGTACAGTTAGTTTTTAAAATAGAAAGCTAACCGCTTAAAACAACAAGGCTGGTGAGATAATTATTTATCTTACCAGCCTTTTTTTTACTGTTATACCCAAGTTACTTCAAGATGCTGGGTATATAACATTTATTTTCGCAATCTTAGTTACATTAGTTAAAGAGCAAAATTCTTTAATAATTCAATTATTTAGCTTGCAGACTTTATGAAACAACCCCTACTTAAGATTTATTTAGATGCTTCTTTATAAAGTCCACAATTTGAATCAGTGCCGCCTTACTTTCAGGAAGTTGTTCAAATAATGGAAAGACATGCGGCATTTGGTGCCATATTTGTAAATGAGCATCAACGCCCTTGGCCTGCATAAAGTCAGCAAGTCGCGTTGAATCATCGCGCATTAGCTCTGCACTTCCAGCATGGAACATAAAAGGAGGAAATCCAGTGAAATCACCAAATAAAGGGGAAATTTCATCATTATGCAGGTCCGTACTATTCCCCTCTAAATATAAATTACGACAATGCAACATGACTTCCAAACTAAATAACGCATCACTATAGCGATTCTCTACAGAAGACAAACCACTTTGAGTCATATCCGCCACTGGTGATAATAAAACGCAGCAACTCGGCATGGGTAAACCATTACGTTTAGCGCGTAACAATAAAGATAGCGCAATATTACCACCCGCAGAATCCCCCGCGACAACGATATCTTCAGGTAAAGTACCTTCATCTAATAATGACTGGTAAATATCATAACAACAGTTAAGTGCAGTAGGGAAAGGGTGTTCAGGGGCAAGTGGATAATCAGGAATTATGGCGTGTAAATCTAATGGTTCAGCTAAACGAGCTATCAAATTATTATGTAATCCCGGTGTTTTAAATACAAAAGCGCCACCATGTACATATAATAGCTTTTTCTTACTAGTAGAGAGCTTAACTTTGATCTCATCACACAAAGTACCAGCACGCATTGATTGCGAACGTTCAATTTGAGAGCTAGTTCCGAATACAAATTTGTCTAATGCTCGCATCTGAAAACGTAATTTATGTACGTCTTTGGTATTTTCAATCGAACGCTTCACTGTTTGTTTCAAAAATAAATTCAGCGCCTTAGCTTGCCAACTAATCAAAATAACCTCGACAAAATTTATACGTGTAAAAATATAGCAATACAAATTAGGTACTTTACCTAAGATATAAAACTAACAATGGAGTTCATGTTTTATTAGTTACATCTATATGTAACAAATCTGTAACCTATAAAAGTAGCATGAAATAAGCAGAAGGGATAGATAAAGATGGCAACCTAGCCACCATCTTTATCTTTATCGTGAAGAGATTAGCACTGAGTGTTGCTTAGCATTGTCGAGAATTTCATCGGATAGAATGTCACAGGCAGCTTCAACATGACGAGATAGCATATCTAAATCAGGTAATTCATTCTTACAACCGACTAGACCAAAAAAAACTTTTTCATGATAGCTATATAGCGTAATGTTTAATGCCGTACCAGCAGAGAGTACTGACACAGGGTACACTTCTGTTAATTTAGCGCCAGCTAGATAAGCAAACTCTTGCTGACCACGCACGTTAGATACAAGCACTGAACCTAATGGAGGTAAGAACTTTGATATACCCAACCATTCAGAAATAGACGCTGTTGCTTGAATCAGTAATGAGAAATTAACTACAGATTCCGCAGGTAAACTGAATAAATCTTCTTTCACACTGCTCGTACGTTTAAAAATGGTTTCTAAATGATCTAATGCATCAGCATCAATATTACCCAATTCAACGCCTGTTAATGCATTTCTACGCCCATTACCAATACGAACAGGGACCTGAGCAACTAACGGCTTGCGTAATAAAATGCCCTTCTCTTTTAAATAACGGTTAAGACCGATATCAACACAACATAAGATCACGTCATTCAACGTTACCCCTGTTATCTTACTAATTGAACGCATTCTTTCAAAAGGTAAGCTACCAAAAGAAACAATACGAGATCGCGTCGCAGGGACAGAGAATGGCGTCCTTGGTGCACAAAATGGTAATGCAGGCCCTTTGTCACGTAAGTGTAGAAATTTTAATCCCATACGGGTGCCGAGTTTGACAAGACCTGGGATTGATTTCAGCTGCTTTAGTCCACTCACATAAGCTGATAACGTACTTTCAATTACACCCGCAGATTCTTTATAACCAGGACGGAAAGATGGGATCTGCCAAAATGGGCGGTAGTCATTTACCGATTGTTCACTTTGTAAATACCCAGACAGCCAACTATTTGCCATTTTACCATCTGCCATTGCATAATGGATTTTGGTGAAGATAGCAAAACGATCGTCTGACAGACCTTCAATAAGATAAACCTCCCATAACGGTCGCGAGCGATCGATTAGATGTGAATGTAAACGCTCAACTAAATCACGTAATTGTTCATCAGAACCATCACCCGGTAACATTGACATGCGGATATGATAATTAAAATCAAATTGACTATCATGGACCCAATAATACAAGCCACCAATGCTTTTTTTAAGCTTAAAATTAAACGGGGTCGCAACAGCCGGATCCATAATCAATTTTTGAAAAAGATCGCGCGCGAAATTACCTTCATAGTCCTTTGGTGGTTCAAATATTTGCAGTCCAGAAAAATGCTTAGGACTTGCTGTACTCTCACTTAATAAAAATGAGGTTTCAACCAGTGATAATTGTTCCATAATATCAAGCCTTAATCATACTTTATTTATGTGAGCACGCAGCACTTGGCAGCAGTTCATCAAGCGTTTCTTCAATGCTTTGTTTTAAAACAAAACTAACAGGAAATAACAGTATTCCCAATTTTAATTTAATTTTGATACTTTCGGAATCAGCATGTAAATACCCTCTGGTATGTGCATGCTTAATATGAAGTTTATCACCTTGCCACTTAAGTTTAAGGTCATACTCTTCTGCTATATCAAGCATAACTTTGTCTGCGATACGGATAATTTGCTGATGTGGCAAACTATGACCGCGAATGATTTCAATGTTACCCACAATTCACCTTACTCGCTAAGTTAGAACCCCTGACGAGTGTTAAGTCTAATGGCCGATATTATAGATAAAATAACTAGAAAGCGCTTACTAAAGAAGTAAGCGCTTAAAGGACAGTAACTAGATATAAATAGGTATTAATCAGGGGTTTTATCTTCAATATCTTGATTGCTATTCGTTAATAACACTAACCAAAATCCGGTTGACGTAAAAATAGCATGCTTCCACCAAGACAGTGACGCCTCATTTAGATGCGATAATTGCGAGGCGATACTCCACAGTAGTGCAGAGCGTAGTCGACCACTTGAGTAGCGATCAACTAACAAGGTAGCAATTAAAATTAAGGCTCGACGTAACTGAGGACTAGTGATTTTAACACCGCAAACCTCATGTACGAAATGTTCACAATTGTTCTTCAACAGATGATAACGCTTTTTATCTGCAATCAATTGCTTGGCATTTATTATGATATCACTGGCAGATAAGCTCCCAGGTAAAAAGCCATGGTCGATAATGACTTTATCATCAGAAAAATCAAGCAAGCTAACCAAGCCTCGCCCAGATCGCGCACGCGAATTTTCATAAACATGACCACAACCATCCGAGATACCAACATGATGGTAAAGTGGAAATTGTACACTGAGTAAATGTCCTTTCGGATAGTGTGTTGTCATCTTAATTCCTCAGTTTTTATTTAAGTGCTAATTCCAAATTCAATAGCATTAATTATCCATTCGCGTAACAAAATTATCAGTGTTTAAATGACGATTTTTTTTGCATGATATATCGGGCGTACCTAAATATAAAAAACCAACAATTTCATCTTTTTCTTCTAACTCAAGTTTTTGTTTTATATGACTATCATAAGCAAACCAGCCTGTACGCCAAATACCATTAAAACCTTGTGCTTGCGCAGCCATTTGCATTGCCATTACCACACAACCTGCTGACATTAACTGCTCCGACTCTGGGATCTTTGGATGATTTTCAATTTTAGCAATAACAGTAATAATTTGTGGTGCTCTAAACGGCGCATTTGTCGCCTTTAATACATCCTTTTCTGACTTTCCAAGGTTAAATGCCGCATCTTGAAAATAGTGCGATAAAGTGTTTAAACCTTCACCTTCGGTGATAATAAAACGCCAAGGGGTTAATCCACCGTGATCAGGTGCACGTAATCCAGCATTAATAATATTATCCAATGCTTCACCACTTGGGGCTGGTGCAGAAAGCTGATTACAAGAATGGCGATTTATTAATAGGTCAATTGCGTTCATTATTTACTACTTTGAACAATGAGTGATAGCTAAAGTATTCAATGTAGTCAATTAAATATCAAGTCATTAATTTATTAAGATCAAAAAAGCCCATGCATAAGATGGGCTTCTTTTAATAATAACAGTCATAATAACAGTCACTACAATAGCAACTTTGATTGTCTTATGTTGGTATTAACTAACGTTAAATCGACGCGGCAAGTTCAGCACCTTGACGAATTGCACGTTTTGCATCAAGCTCACCCGCTTCAAATGCACCACCAATAAGGTGTGTTGTCACTTTTTCAGATTGTAGTTGCTCAAACAATTCTCTAAAAGGTTCTTGTCCAGCACATAAAATCACATTATCAACATCTAATATTTTTTTCACACCATCAACGGTAATATGTAAACCTTGATCATCAATAAGATCATAAGAAGCGCCTTTGATCATTTCTACATTTTTTTTCTGTAATGTTGCTCTGTGTACCCAGCCACTCGTTTTACCTAGACCTGCACCAACTTTAGTATCTTTTCGTTGTAATAAGAATACTTCACGCGCTGGCGCAGTATTTTTAGCAGGGGTTAAACCACCGACAGTTTGACTATCTTCTGTTACGCCCCACTCGCTTAACCACTGTTTAGTATTGGTCGATGGTGAAGCACCTTCTTCTTCAACTAAATATTCTGAAACATCAAAGCCAATACCACCCGCTCCAATAACAGCAACACGCTTACCAACCGGTTTATGATCACGTAACACTTCAATGTAACTTAATACTTTTTCATGTTTAATTCCGGGAATGGCAGGTGTTCTTGGTTTAATGCCCGTTGCCACAACTACATCATCATAACCCTTACCCTGAAGGGTCTTAACTGTCACTAACTGATTTAAATGTAAGTTAATACCAAGTACGTCAATTTTCTTCGCATAATAACGCAGGGTTTCGTAAAACTCTTCTTTACCCGGGATCTGTTTCGCATAGTTAAACTGACCACCGATTTCTGATCGACTATCAAAAATATCAATTTTATGACCACGTTCAGCCGCATAACAAGCAAATGCTAAGCCTGCCGGTCCTGCGCCAACAACCGCAATTCGTTTTGATTTTGATGCAGTGTCAAATTTTAGCTCAGTTTCAAAACAAGCTTGTGGATTAACCAAACAAGATGCACGTTTAGCTTTAAATACATGATCTAAACATGCTTGATTACAGGCAATACAAGTATTAATTTCATCAGCCTTACCCGCTGTCGCTTTCTCTACAAACTTAGGATCTGCCAACATTGGGCGTGCCATCGATACCATATCTGCTTGCCCAGAAGCTAAAATCTGTTCTGCAACCTCTGGTGTATTAATACGGTTAGTTGTCACTAAAGGAACATTGACGTGTTCCTTCATTTTCTCTGTAACCCAGCTAAATGCGGCACGAGGTACACTGGTTACAATGGTTGGTACACGCGCTTCATGCCAGCCAATACCTGTATTAATAATCGTCACACCGGCTTTTTCAAGTTCTTTCGCAAGCTCAACCGCTTCTTCAAACGTACTTCCATCTTCAACAAGATCAAGCATTGAAAGGCGGAAAATAATAATAAAATCATTACCAACACGCTGACGAATCGCTTTTACAATTTCAATAGGAAAACGCATACGATGTTGATAACTACCACCCCATTCATCAGTTCGCTTATTACTGCGTCTACAAATAAATTGATTGATAAGGTACCCCTCAGAACCCATTACTTCCACACCATCATAGCCAGCAAACTTGGCCAATTCTGCGGTTTTTGCAAAATCATAAATAGTACAACGAATAGAACGTTTTGACATGGCTCTAGGTGTAAACGGGTTAATCGGTGCTTTATTTTTACTCGCGCTCACACTAAATGGGTGATAAGCATAACGACCCGCATGCAGAATTTGTAGCGCTATTTTACTGCCATTGTCATGAACCGCTTGTGTAACGACTTGGTGTTTCTTCGCTTGCCATTTATAAGACAGTTGCATGCCGTGTGGCATGAGCCGACCACGTAAGTTTGGTGAAATACCGCCCGTCACAATTAAACCAACACCACCTTTGGCACGCTCAGCATAAAAAGCTGCCAGTTTTTGAAATCCATTTTTTTCTTCTTCTAAGCCAGTATGCATCGAACCCATTAATACTCGATTTTTCAATGTTGTAAAACCTAGATCTAACGGTGCCAACATATTCGGATAATTGCTTGCAGACATAACTCCACTCCCAGTGGTTACACAATTGCTATATAATTGTTATCTATTTTAATTTTAGAGTAATTAATTTAATCGTTCATTTCAAACGCTATTTTAACTAATACAGCGTACAAGTGTAGTCGTAAATTAATGATTTCGTTGAATTTCAACACTTAACCATACATTTTGTCGTGTTTATACTAAGCTTAATTTTTCATTATTTATTATTAATGAGAACTAGATCCGCTACGTACTGTCACACCTCCGTATTCTAAGTGCTTTAATCTAAACTAGATTTATGGCTTAATATACAAAATAACAGTCTAATCCCATTGGGTTCACTAGGAATATAATAATGAGAAAATTATTCTCACTACTCGGATTCATTCTTTCTAAAATAGGTCGTTCGATTACATTTACACGTAATTTAATCTTGAACCTGTTTTTCATTTCTTTTATAGCAATTATTATTATTGCTTTGCAGCAGCAAAAAGATGCCCCCGTCACATTTGCAGATAATACCGCTTTGGTTCTCAACTTAAATGGCGTTCTGGTTGATCAGCCAAAATTAGTCGACCCATTCGACCAAGTTATTGGTGAGCTTGTTGATTCTCAAGATGTCATTAGTGAAATTGCAATTTCAGACGTTGTAAGTGTGATTAACAGCGCTAAAACTGATAATGCCATTAGCGCATTAATCTTAGATCTTGCCCGACTAAAACCTGCGAGTTTAACTAAATTAACGGATATTTCGGATGCATTAGTTGAATTCAAAAAAAGTAACAAGCCAATTTATGCTTACGGGGATTACTTTAGCCAAGAACAATACTTCCTTGCTTCATTTGCGGATGAAATTCTGTTAAATCCTGCAGGGGGCGTATTACTGCAGGGCTATGGTAGTTATAGTCTTTATTTCAAAGATGCCATTGATAAGCTTAATCTCTCATCACACGTATTTCGCGTTGGCACGTATAAATCATTTGTTGAACCCTTCACACGTAGTGATATGTCAGCAGAAAGTAAAGAAGCTAAATTAAACTGGTTAAATCAACTTTGGGATACTTACACCAGTACCGTTGCTAACAATCGTTTAATCAACGCTGACGATGTGGCACCTAAAGCAGATATATTTATTGAACAACTGCAATCAGTCAATGGCAATATTGCCCAATATGCTTTAAAACAAAAACTTGTAGATCAGCTATTAACACGTGAACAAATTTCGCGTTATCTGGCTAAAAAGCTAAACAGCGAATCGGATAAATATGAGAAGGTGGAGTTTTTAGATTACCTTAATCTTCTGCCTACACAGTTTAAAGAACAAGATTTTGCGAGTAAACCTGGAGTTGGTATCATTTTCGCCAATGGCCAGATCTTAGATGGTAACCAACCTCCTGGCGCTATTGGTGGAAAATCGCTGACTAAATTGCTATTACAAGCAAAAGACGACGAAAAGATTAAAGCCTTAGTCCTACGTATCGACAGCCCAGGTGGTAGCGCATTTGCATCAGAACAGATCCGTACCGCATTATTAGAAGTGAAAAAATCGGGTAAACCCGTGATAGTGTCCATGGGTAGCGTCGCCGCATCCGGTGGTTATTGGATAGCTTCTGCGGCAGATGAGATTTGGGCTAAACCAACCACGATCACCGGTTCAATTGGTATCTTTGGTCTATTTGCGACAACCGAAAAACTACTCGCTAAAATGGGCATTTACAGTGATGGTGTCGGGACAACAGATTACACAGGACTATCTGTAAATCGGGAACTGCCTGAACACATGGCTAAAATTATCCAAATGACGGTTGAAAATGGCTATAGCAACTTCTTAAATGTCGTTGCTGAAGGTCGAGATATGACAATAGAAGAAGTTAATGAGGTTGCTCAAGGTCGTGTTTGGACTGGTAGCGATGCGCTTAATCTTGGCCTTATTGATAGCCTTGGTAGCCTAGATGATGCAATTGCGTCTGCCGCAGAAAAAGCAGGTGTATCGAGTGATTCATTAATTTTAATTCAAACACCCCGTAGTGAGCGTGATAGATTACTGTCTATGTTCACTCAATCTGTTGCAAAGCAAGTATTAACAGAGCTCAACATTAGTCCTAATGGTAGTGTGGCGACTTGGTTAGCAACAATGAGTCGACAAGCCGGACAACTCACTAACTATTCAGATCCGCAAGGCCTATATGTGGAATGTTTAGTATGCGAAATTAAATAATCCTCTAGATTAGCTGGACCTAGTGAATAATGATATTAAGCGGTAAATGAATCCATTTACCGCTTAATTCAAATTTATATCTTAATTACCCTATTAAATTGCAGTTTTATTAGGCAATCTAGTATCAAGCTATTCCATTAATTGATTTCAGCACTATAATCCTCTTTAAAAACGCACAGGGGAATTTATTAATGGCTAAGAAATCAATCTACATCGCATATACTGGTGGCACGATCGGTATGCAACATTCAGAGCACGGTTATGTACCGATGGAAGGATTCATGACGGATTGCTTAGCGCGTCTACCTGAATTCCACCGCGAAGAAATGCCTGATTTCACCCTTCACGAGTATTCGCCGTTAATCGACTCTTCTAACATGTCACCTTCTGATTGGCAGCAGATCGCTGAAGATATCCAAAGCAATTATGACGACTACGATGGCTTTGTGATCTTACATGGTACTGATACCATGGCGTACACAGCATCAGCATTATCATTTATGTTAGAAGACCTTGGCAAACCCGTGATTGTTACTGGTTCACAGATCCCACTGGCTGAGATCCGTTCAGATGGCCAAAGCAACTTACTGAACTCGCTTTACCTCGCAGCAAACTACCCTGTTCATGAAGTCTGTTTATTCTTTAATAACCAATTATTACGTGGCAACAGAACAACGAAAGTGCACGCTGATGGTTTTAGCGCGTTTGCAACACCAAACTGCGAAACACTATTGAAAGTTGGGATTAACATTGAAGTCATGTTAGGTGATGTAAAACCAATTACTGAAAAAACACTTACCGTTAGTAACATTACACCACAGCCGATTGCGATCGTGACACTTTACCCTGGTATTTCAACAGAAGTTATCTTTAACATTCTATTACAACCCGTTAAAGCGTTAATTTTGCTAAGTTATGGCGTAGGTAATGCCCCGCAAAGTGAAGCACTATTAAATGCGCTTGAAGCCGCGAACCAGCGTGGTATCGTGGTGGTGAATCTTACCCAGTGCATTAAAGGTAAAGTTAACATGGGCGGTTATGCGACAGGCGATGCCCTAGCGCAAGTTGGTGTTATTTCGGGTTATGATATGACAACAGAGGCAGCATTAACTAAGTTGCATTATCTCATCAGTAAAAAACTACCGAGTGAAGAAATTAAAATACAAATGCAACAAAATATCCGTGGTGAATTAACCCACTAAACTATCCTAGTACAGTATCAAGTAAACCGCGCTAGCATACGATTTAGATTAATGTTACCAATAAAAAAAACGGGAAAGACAATAGCTGTCTTTCCCGTTTTTTTATTCAAATTTTAGCTTGTAATAAATTAAACCACTACAGCATCACTTGCTGATATATTCGTTGTTTTATGCTTAGCGAGTACATAACCAACCACAATCAGAAAACCTTGGAACAACATCACAGATGTAACAGCATAAACACCATGTTCAGAGAATGCTGATACCACACTGCTTGCTAAGAAACAAAACATCGTCTGTAAGAAGTTAAGCAAACCTGCAGCGGTTGCACTACAATTCTTGAAGTCAGCGAGTGCAGCATTAATCACCAATGGATAAATCGCGCCATTAGCCACGGCTAAAAAACAGAATGGGATCAAAATAGGCCAAATAGTCGTTGGTGACGTCGCAAAAGCAATCACAAACATAAGCACAACCGTTGTGATAAACAATGTAATTAACCAAGGCAATAATTGTTTCGCACTAAAACGTGTTAATAGGTTACGACAACCATAACCACCAACAAGAAAAGCCACTGTCTGAGGTAGATAACTTAGACCAATATCCGCCCCCGAATACCCCATTGCAGTCATAATGAATGGCGAACCGGTTAAATAGGCGAAGAATGCAGCTGAGCACGCCGCAAATATCAACATATTACCAATGAATATTTTTGATTTTATGATTTGCTTATAATCACGCGCCAATTGCAACGACAACTTTTCTTGTTTTTTACCTAAAGGTGCGCTTTCTTGTTCGCGACTTGTTGCAAATGCCAACGCTAAACCAGTCACTACAAGCACAACAAAAATACTACGCCAGCCAAAAAACTCTTCTAATCCAGCGCCAAGTAAAGGTGCTAATGCAGGAGAGAGCGCGACCAGTGGCATGATCGTCGCAAAAACACGCTCTGACGCTTTACCTTGATAACGGTCAATTACGACCGCCTGCCAAATGACAGTACCACAACATGCACCTAATGCCTGGCCAAAACGTGCAAGAAGAAATAGCTCAATACTGTTAGATACGGAGATAACAGCGGTTGATATCACAAAGATAGCCATGCCAACAAACAGCATTTTTTTACGGCCTACACGATCAGATAACGGACCATAAACTAATTGACCCAGTGCCATACCCAATAAAAAAATACTGAGCGACAAGCTAATTAATGTCTGAGATGTACCAAATTCATGACGAATCGTTTCAAATGCGGGTAAATACATATCAGTTGCAAGAAAACCCAACATGCTTAATCCAGAAAACCAAACCATCGTGCTCATTGGGACTTTATTTTTAGTGTTATTTTTAATATTGTTCATTACTTAAACTACATAGACTAATGATGATGTTACTAGTTTAATACTGGCGATTCTGTTTGAGAAACGCTAATATTTCACTATTGCTTTCAAAAAATTTGATGTGTATGTTTTCCCAACAAGATCTACAAGTTATCGACGCAGTTGCAAGACGCGGAAGTTTCACAGCTGCAGCAGATGAATTATGTAAAGTACCAAGTGCTATTAGCTATACGGTTCGTAATATTGAAGAGCGATTAGCGGTCGCATTATTTATTCGTCTGCACCGAAAAGTAGAACTAACACCTGCAGGTGAATATTTCGTGATTGAATCTCGGAAATTGCTCAAGCAAATGGCACATATGAAATTTCAAACACAACGCGTCGCTAACGGTTGGAATCAAAGTGTGTCTCTTGCGCTCGATAATGTAGTACATGAAGGCCGTATTAACACCATGGTGGGTGACTTCTACAACGCATTTCCAGATGTAGAACTTTTACTCACGATGGAGGTGTATAATGGTGTTTGGGATGCCTTAGTTGATTCACGCGCCGATATTGCCATTGGTGCAACCGCATCAATCCCAGTGAGTGGTGGTTTTGATTATCGTGGTATGGGGGAACTAAAATGGACATTTGTCATTAGTCCTAATCACCCACTAGCCAGCGCAGAACAAGCAATAAGTAACGAGGAGCTAGCAAGATACCCTGTTATATGTTTAGAAGATACAGCACGCAAACTGCCTAAACGCACCACCTGGTTACTTGATAATCAACGTCGTCTTGTTGTACCAAACTGGCATAGTGCAACCCAATTACTCAAAGGTGGATTAGGTATTGCTATTATGCCTGCACACATGGCAAATAAACTGTTAATGAGTGGAGAGTTAATAGAGAAAAAGCTCATCACAAGTTTGCTTGTCAGCGACTGCTGCCTAGCTTGGAATACCAAACGAATGAGCCCAGCAGTTCAATGGCTACTTGATTATTTAGGGGATAGTGACCAATTACATCAGCAATGGTTAGAATAATAGCTGTTATGCTAGCCATTGATATTCTATAATTAGTATTAATATCAGGATTTAAATAGGATTTATATTTCTAATGGCTGCTAAAATTTCAAATTTTCGAAAAAATTTTTCACGAGCGCCACGTTATCAACGTTTATTAAGTTATGCGCTTGTTGCCTATTTAATGTATGCCTTACTATTAGGTTTACTTGTCCCCTATCTCGTTAAAAGTATCGCACCAGAAAAAATCAGTGCTTTACTTGGCCGCCCAGTACAACTTCAAGATATAAGTATTAACCCTTTGTCGCTCAAATTTGAGATTAAAGGGTTTGAAATTCAAACTCAAGAACAGGAAGATTTTACCGGTATTGGTCGACTCACATTGCAAATAAACTTATGGAAAAGTTTATTCAATGGCAGCATCAATATTGAGACTATTGAAATTGACCAAGCCTTTGCTAATATTGAAAAATTAGATGAGAGTCAATTTAACTTCTCTGATATTCCAGCACACATAGCTGCACAATCTAAACCATCAGAAACACCAGTACCAGTTAGCGAAGACACAAATGAAAGCAGTGAGTTACCGCATATTCAAATTGCTAATATCAGCATCACCAACACTGCGTTTAACTTTAAAGACAAGCCTACAGGTGCTGAACTCGACTACCCAGCAATCAATATTGTACTGACCAAATTCAATAGCCTAGCAATGTTGAATCGTGACAAGCGGAGCAACGCGCCATCCCCGACTTACAACAGCTATAATTTGAGCATTGAAGGTGCAGACAATAGCGCAGTGACCACGGCAGGTCGATTCCAATTAACACCATTGGAAGCACAAGGTAATCTGGCTCTTAAACACATAAAATTAGTGACATTTTGGCCATTCGTAGCAGAACAATTAACGGCTAAACTAGAGTCTGGCGTTATTGACTTTACAACTGACTATCAATTCATTAGTAACGATAAGTCACCGCAATTACTCACTGATGCGGGTCAATTTTCGTTACGTACATTGATATTCTCCGAACCAGAAAAAGAACTCATTAACCTACCGTTACTCACAGTAGCAGGCATCAAAGTTGACTTATTGCAACAACAAATTGGTTTAGATAATATCAGTACCGATGGGTTAAAAGTTAATGCAGTTGTAAACAAGGACGGTGTTGTTAATCTAACAAATGCTTTTACACTAAAACATACAGAACCAACTAGCGCATCATCAGATAGCAAAATAACCGCTAAATCAGAATCACAGGCAACGCAATCTGAAAATAATGAGGCTCAAGCAACGGAAAGTAAAGAAGCACAAGAGTTGCTCGTCATTCTTGGTGAATTTAATTTAACCAACTACGATATTAATGTCATTGAATCTATGATGACGGATGCAACCGCATGGCGCCTGTTCCCTATTAACGTCAGAACTAAATCATTGACCAGTCGTCTCGATACACCCATTGAATATGACTTAGCCCTAACGATTAACGATAAAGGTACCTTCTCTTCTCAAGGTAGCGCAGATGTAAAAGAACAATCGCTTGATGCTACGATCAATTTAGATAAATTGAACCTCGCACAATTTCAACCTTATCTAAAACCTTACGTGAACATCACAATCCAAAATGGTGAATTCACAACGCAAGGTAGCCTTTATGCGAATACCAAAGGTGCAGCTCGATTTGATGGTTCAATAAAACTAGAATCACTAGCAATTAATGACAACAAATTAAATAAAACGCTAATCAAATGGCAAAACTTCAATATCAACAGCCTTAAATTTGATAAAGAAGCAAACAGTTTGCTTATCGACCATGTTTCTTTTGTACAACCATATGCTCAAATGATTGTCGCTGCAGATAAAAGCTCCAATGTGTCAGATCTTGTTGTCAAAACCAAAGACGAGAAAAAAGAGGCGGCAGTTAAAGGTGAGTCCCAAATAAAACCTGAAACTCAAAAAATTAAAGCGACAGAAGATGCAATGCTGATTGAGATAAACAAGATCACACTCGCACAAGGTAAAGTCGATTATACCGACAATCTTCTTAAACCTACTTTTGAAGCCACTATCGACAAGTTAGAAGGCCATGTAGGTAAACTATCATCAACGGCAACCAAGAATGCGGAACTAAATATCAGAGGCATAGTAAACGAGTACGCACCTCTCACATTACGTGGTGAAGTTAACCCTCTCATCCCACAGCCGTATGTGGACATCGAATTTATCTTTGATAATTTTGAGCTACCCTCTATGACCCCCTACTCTGGTACTTATGCAGGGTTAGATATTAACGAAGGTCAGCTCTCACTTGCACTTAAATACAAGTTAGAAAAAAATCATTTAGAAGGTCGCAACCAAATATTCATTGATCAGCTTGATATGAATAATACAAAAAACAGTGACGCAGGGACAATATTACCGATTACTTTAGCTATTCCATTATTAAAAGACAGCAATGGCGCTATTGATTTAGGCGTTGAAATATCGGGGGATGTTAATGACCCGAGCTTTAATGTCGGCGAAATACTGCTAAAACAATTTACCAATATCATAGTGAAAGCCGCTACATCGCCATTCACATTATTAGCTAGCATCGTAGATTCCACAGAGGAATTAGATAAAGTTAATTTTGCTAAGGGCTCAGTGATACTTACCCAACTCGAACAAAATAAACTCGATACATTAGCAAAAGCACTAGTACAACGACCACAATTAAAACTCAATATTAAAGGCAGCTATGATGCGAACGTGGACAAACAAACACTTCAAAATAGAGCCGTAAATACGAAACTAAGTCAATTAACAAACGCGAATATTCCAGAAACGACTAATGCGACGAATCTACCACTATCAAATGATATGGAAGATGCACTTATCACGTTATATGAACAAGAAACCCAAGGCAAAGCGGATACACTACGTAATACGATTTCAGCTCAGCAGGCGTCACTCGATAAATCAGCACTTAAGCAAGTTTGGCTTAGCAGTTTATATGCCGAAACAAGTAAGCAACAAGCTATCACAGATAAAGTGCTAAGAAAATTAGCTAAATCTCGAGCTAATGCAATTAAAACTCACCTACGAGATATAAGCAAAGTTGATGCGGGTCGTATTTTTGTATTAAGTCATCAAAGCAATGTGCCATCAGCAAGTACGCAGACAACCTTGACGCTTGTCGTTAAATAAGGTGATTAAATAGTATTATATAAGAATAGGCTTCATTGACAGTGCCATCACAACCGATGAAGCCTAATTTTATTTTTCAGACACAATATCAGCTTTCGTAGATTCAACAATAGCAAGTAAATCATGAGTTTCCATCGCTGATACTTTATGCTTCGCTAGCACTTCTTTAAACAAAACGACCATCCGATACCATTCTTTTTCCGTTATGTGCAAGTTCTTATGCGCCTCTTTCATTTCTCGTCCTTTATAAATACAGGGACCATTTGTGACTTGACACATCATAGTAGTGACTTGAAACTTTAAATAAGCTTTAGGCACCCTTGCTCGTGAAGTGTTGATTGCTGAATTTTTATTTAACTCGATATCGATTATGACCGTATCTACAAAATCATTCACAACAACAGTTATCGGTACTAGTCCTCCAAGTCTGTCGTAAAGTGAAATATCTGAATGTTCATACCCAACATCTTTTGAAGCTTTAACACCCAAACTAAACGCTATACTAGAAATAAATAAACATATAAATAATACAGTAACTAATAAAGAATTGTATCTCATCATAGCTATTTCCTACTGCTGTAAATTAACAACACCATAGCGAAAGTTTAGCTAAATTTTAAATATTTTCCATTGTCGATTAACCAACCAAAGACCTGCTACGTCAGCACCATATCCAATAAATATACAAATCAAAGATCATCACTTATGCTTACATGAGTTTGAGCTAATTAGAATGCCAAACTGTATGCAATCTACTGATTAATATTTAGTGATTTGTAATTGGAGACCGACTTATGCTTGAAGATAACTTTGTCACATTAAAATCAAAACTATTAATCCGGCATACTCAGCAATTCATGAATAACAAGCTAAGTTACACCATGCTATGTGATTATATTTGGGAAATATTACAAGACTGGCAACGTTTGAATATTGTGGAGAACAGAATATCAAGTCAAAAAGAAATGGTTTTTTGGTACTTAGTATTTGAATTGCAATTTCAAGATGAAACGTCTTTATTATATGATAAAGACGTTAGTTTAAAATTACATAACTGTATCTTGTTTTTGCAAAATGAGCTTAAGATGCCTAAAGACTGTATTGGTGTAAGGCCTAATTACGCTTAATAAGCGATATCAAATACAGCAATAATTTGTAAGTTAATATACTCATCCAATTCATACGTATTTTTTCGCAGTTAACTCCGCCAACCGAACAATAACACGCACTGATTTTTCCATCCCTGCAGCCGTAATAAACTCATGAATACCATGAAAATTATAACCACCTGTAAAGATATTAGGACAAGGTAATCCCATGAAAGACAATCGAGCACCATCAGTGCCTCCACGGATAGGTTTAATATCAGGCTGTACATCACAATCAATCATCGCTTGTTTCGCAATCTCAATAATATGTACGTGAGGCTCGACCATTTCACGCATATTATTATAACTATCGATTATTTTCAGCTCTACCCGTTCACAACCAAGTTCTTCATTTAATTCTAAGACTTTTTGTTGTATAAATTCTTTTCGATGCGCTAATCCCATCGTATCAAAATCACGAATAATATAATTCAAGGTGGTTTTTGCCACACTCGTTTGCATTGAATTCAAATGGTAAAAACCTTCATACCCTTCCGTGCATTCAGGTGTTTCGTCTGCAGGCATCATCCTTTGAAATTTAGCTGCAATTCCCATGCTATTAACCATCTTATTTTTCGCTGAACCTGGATGCACATTTACCCCGTGACAAATTATTTCAGCAGCGCTCGCATTAAAATTTTCAAACTCGAGTTCGCCAACTGGGCCGCCATCAATGGTATAGGCCCACTCAGCACCAAAATTTTTAACATCAAACAAATTCGCACCACGACCAATTTCTTCATCGGGTGTAAAGCCGATACTAATATCACCATGTTTGATTTCAGGATTAGCTTGAAGATACGCTATCGCGGTTATGATTTCAGCAATACCGGCTTTGTTATCAGCACCTAATAAGGTTGTACCATCGGTCGTTATTAGCGTATCACCATGTAGGTCGTTCAAATCTGGGTACATCGAAGGTGATAAAACTTCGCCATGTCCTAAACTTATATCACCACCTTGATAGTCCTTCACTATTTGCGGTTTAACCCCCTTCCCAGATGCATCAGGTGCTGTATCCATGTGCGCAATAAACCCAACAGTTGGTACTGTTGTGCGAATATTACTGGGGAGCGTTGCAGTTAAATAACCATTGTTATCTAGTTTTACATTCTTTAGTTTTAATGCCATCAGCTCTTGCTTTAACTGTGCAGCAAAAACTGTTTGCCCAAGCGTACTTGGGCATGCATCAAACGTATAATCAGATTGGGTATCAAAACTTACATAACGTAAAAAACGTTCAATCAAGGTAGTCATAATAAAGCCTTTTAAAAATAAGTAGTTATGATGTACAACCATTATGCTTAATAAATAATAACGATTCGTTGTTCTTAATCATAAATAGGTATTAATTTAACTTTATTAATTTTCCCCCCCTAACCTACGGGCCTTATCAGCCCCCGACATTGTATTATAGCCCTCATTTTTATTGTCTATTTATACAGCTCTATTTTTGCTATTAATCACATTTAAGCATAAAACAAAATGCTCACTTTTAGATGTTACAACCAACTTATCACTTAAAACTTTCATTTCCAGAACAATCGTTATATCATGCTCCTTAACAGCTTAATTAAATAAACTATAGTACTTAAAATACAACAAGTTAGTGAATTATCATTTGTTTGACCACCAAATTTATAATCAATTAATAGGGAACTGTTATGTTAGGTACCGCCAACAGCAAAAATGCAACACGTGTATTACTATTAGGCTCTGGAGAGCTTGGAAAAGAAGTGACTATTGAATTTCAGCGTTTAGGGGTAGAAGTCATTGCCGTTGATCGTTATGACAATGCACCCGCGATGCAAGTCGCGCATCGCAGTCACACCATTGATATGCTTGATGGTAATGCCCTAAGACATGTGATTGAACTTGAACAACCGCATTATGTTATTCCAGAAATAGAAGCCATCGCAACAGATACCCTGCTTGAATTAGAACAAGAAGGTGTCAATATCATTCCTACAGCGCGTGCAACCAAGCTAACAATGGATCGTGAGGGTATTCGTCTTCTGGCCGCAGAAACCCTTAATTTACCTACCTCACCTTACATCTTTACTGACAATAAAACTGAATATGAAGGCGCAGTGGCAGAAATTGGCATTCCATGTGTGATAAAACCAGTCATGAGTTCATCAGGTAAAGGTCAAAGTATTATTCGTGATAAAGATGACATCGAGCAAGCTTGGCACTATGCACAAGAAGGTGGCCGAGCAGGCGCAGGGCGTATCATTATTGAAGGCTTTGTAAAATTCGATTTCGAGATCACCATGCTTACAATCAGTGCGGTAGATGGCATCCACTTCTGCGACCCAATTGGTCACCGTCAGCAAGATGGGGATTACCGTGAGTCATGGCAACCACAAATAATGTGTGATGATGTGCTTGCCAAAGCACAAGAAGTATCTGCCGCGGTAGTTAAAGAATTAGGCGGTTATGGTCTATTTGGTGTCGAACTCTTCATTCGAGGTAAAGACGTATTTTTTAGTGAAGTTTCACCGCGTCCACACGACACAGGTATGGTGACACTAATCTCACAAGACTTGTCTGAATTTGCTTTACATGTACGCGCTGTTTTAGGGCTACCTATCACCCAAATCCAACAATATGGTCCATCTGCCTCTGCCGTTATCCTAGCAGAAGGTCACTCGACTAATATTAGTTTTAATCAATTAGCGCCAGCATTGGCCAGTGTACCAGGCAGTCAAATCCGTCTCTTCGGCAAACCAGAGATCGCCGGCCAACGTCGCTTAGGCGTGGCTCTGGCTCGTGGTATTAATAGTATCGATGCTATTGATAAAGCCAAGAAAGTAGCACAAACAGTTGAAGTGACTCTTAATTAATATATACCGTTGACGAGCATAAAGTCTAACGATCAAAAAAGGCTAACAAGTTATTACTCGTTAGCCTTTTTTACATCTGTAATTCAAGTTAATTGTTGTATCTATACTTTTAATTATTAACGATTAACGATTAATTATAAACTTAACATCACACCAGCAATCGCAGCGCTCATCAAATTAGCTAGCACACCAGCAAAGATGGCGCGGAAGCCATGTTTAGCAATAAATTGACGACGTTCAGGGATCATACTGCCTAAACCACCAATTAAGATAGCCATAGTACTGATATTAGCAAAACCACACAATGCAAAGGTAATAATCGCTTGTGAATGTTCACTTAATTGATCTTTTACTTCCATCAACTGAATAAACGCTACAAACTCATTTACGACGATCTTATTACCAATCAGCGAACCTGCAACAATCGCTTCATTCCATGGTACACCAATCAACCAAGCGACAGGAGCAAACACATAACCTAGAATGATTTCAAAGCTTAATGTTAGATTAAACCAATTGCCAATACCACCTAACATACCATTCAGTAACGCGATAACACCGACAAACGCTAACAAGGTAGCACCAATCGCAGTTGCCATACTTAAACCAGCCATTGCACCGTCAGCAAGGGCTTCAACCACGTTTGTTGCGCGCGGTAATTCAACTTTAGTGATTTCATCATCGCTTAGTTTATCTGTTGATGGCGGGAACAAAAATTTCGCCATTAACAAACCAGCAGGTGCAGACATAAATGATGCCGCAACAAGGTATTTGATCTCAACACCGATCATCGCGTAACCCACGAGTGTGCCACCAGCAACAGACGCTAGACCGCAAGTCATCACAGCAAAGAACTGCGAATCACTCATACCTTTTAAATACGGTTTAACCACTAAAGGCGCTTCAACCATACCAACAAAAATGTTTGCCGTTGCCGCTAACGATTCTGCGCGGCCAGTGCCTAATAATTTCTGTAAACCACCACCAACAATGTTAATCATCTTCGGCATAAAGCCAATATGATACAGCGCTGAAATTAACGCAGAGAAGAACACAATAATACCTAATACATTGATAGCAAATACAAAGTTTCCTTCAACTAAACTACCAAATAAGAACGATATACCCTCCTGGCCATAATCAATCACGTTTGATACACCTGCACTAAAGCCATTTAATGCGTCTTTTCCTGCTGGAAAATATAATACAATGAAAGCAAACGAGATCTGTAATGTAAACGCTAGCGAGACAGTTCTTAGTGGGATATTGCGGCGATTGTTAGAGCTGAAATACGCCGTTAATAGGATCACTATTATGCCTAAAATAGATATCATGGAACAAACCTGTTTAATGATTAAAATTATAAAGATGCGTATTGTAGTCCGCACCATTATTACAGCAAGCCCAGTAAGTTACTTGCTTGTTACAATTAAATTCAAACGTCTTGTTGTGATAGCTAATCTATTGTTTTATAACAATTCAACAATGATATTTTAGGTATTGTTTCCATATGGAAAAGATATTTCCCCATGAGGAGATAAGTTCTTGTAGATTAGATTTTAATCTGTGACTTTAATTGCCGATCCCAGTATGAAGGCTGACCAATATATTCTTTGAAAAAAATGATCGCCGCGCTAATTTTCTTCGGTAAATGCTTACGACTTGGGTATACAGCATAGAACTGCATCCTTTGACTCGCCTGCCACTCTGGTAATAGTTGTATCAACTTTCCCGCTCTAAACTCATCCGTTAATAAATACGTCGCTAAGTAGGCAATTCCCCATCCTGATATCGCGGCATCGCGGATAGCTTCGGCTAAATCAACACGATAATCACCATTAACATTTACATATAACGTGTCAGTACCTTGTTTGAATGACCATAAACCATAGTTACGCTCACGGCTTTGGTAAATCAGGCAGTTATGATTCTCAAGGTCTTCCGGATGTAATGGCGCTGAGTTGTGCATCAGATAATCTGGTGACGCAGCAACCACAAAGCGGGTATCAGCCAAATGCTGAGCCACATAACCTTCGGGTATATCTTCAATGTTCGTCAACCACAGGTCTAAACCGTCATCAATCATATTGGTTTTATAATCAAACAGACTCACTTCAACATGCAAGTCGGGATGCAATTTACGAAATTGTTCAATTGCAGGGATGATATGGATCGTACCAAATGACTGCGAAACACCTAAACGCAGGATACCCGTCACTTCATCTTGCAGATTAGCCATCATGACATCAGCGTCTTGTACACTGATTACCACGTCAGCACAATAATGGGCAAACAGTTGTCCCGCATCAGTTAAGGTGAAGCTTCGCGTTGAACGCTGCACAAGTTTAACGTTTAAATCAGCTTCTAAACACTTGAGTTGCTTACTGACATGAGAAACCGACACACCTAACGTATGTGCAGCAGCAGTAAAGCTACCAGTTTGTACAAGTGTATGGAAAAGTGCCATTTGGCTAGCGCGATCTTGAATCAAATGAGAAGTACCGAGTAACGTCCGATCTGTGTGACCAGGTAATAAAAAATAAACACCGTTATTGATGTTTATACGGTCAGTGTATACAAAAATCAATATGCAATAAAGCAGTAAGCCATTGCGGGACTAAAGTGCTGGCTTACTGCTCGATTATATTAAGGTTTATGATATAAAATTGAACGAACGTAACTGCGTGTATTAGCGTTATGATCTGACATAAACTCAGCGAGTAAGTTGATCATTTGGGTTACCCCCTCTTCGCCATTTTTCTCTCGGATCATATCAACAATCATGTCGACTTCCTTACTACCATCGACTTCAAAACTCGGGTCACTCACTAGTTTCTCAGGCACCCAACGTTCAAGGTAATCAGCCAATTTCTGTGATTTGTCATATGATTTCTTGGCAAATACCTCTACAAATGTCGTATTTGTGTATTCAATAACAGGCATCTCTTGTTCTAACGCTTTAAATAATATGCTACTAAAGTCATTATTTTCATAGGCTTGCTTGGTAATGTTCTCTTGAAATGTTTCTAATACTAAATGGCGATTAGAGAGCAATTGAATCGCATCTATTTTCGCTTGCGGGAAACCCATCATATCTTTGGCATTTGTCCAGATACTCGACACCGTACTCACACCCGGTTGTAATGTTGAGTGATATGACTGTGCAATGTCTCCAATGTAGTGCATGCCCCATCCCATAAAGCGCCAGCCCCAATAATCATGGCCAGTACGAAAAGCATATTCAGATAACGCTTTGTACATATGGACACGATAATCAGGGAAGGTATCACGTAAGAAGGGGGCGAGTGTAAAGAGTACACTTGATTCATGGTAGAACCCCATATGGAAAGGTGCTTGCGAACTGTATTCTAATGCAGGATTACCAAAGGCTTGTTTACCAAAACCATACAGTTTACCCGCGTTGGTATTGCTGTCTTCAAACAAACCAATATCTAAACCATTATCAGGATCATCATTAGCCGATACTAACACCTCGATTGGCGTTACCATTTCTCCACTTTTCACTTCAACAAAAGTCATGGTGTTGTAATGGTCTAGACTTTTAAATACGGTAACTTCTGAGGAATCCATTCGACGACGGCCTTGTTTATCCTGCCCTGGTAATAATTGAATATACGGATTAACACGTGCATTCGGGTTGATACGTATGGCATGGGTGAAACTTGTTTGTAAGTCTTGCCCAGCAGCGTCAAATGCTAAGGTATCTGGACGCGGTTTATAATACAGGACGTTTTGGCGTAACCAGTCTTCATTGCTTGCTAATAACGTTTCTAACCCTTGCGCCTCTGCTGTCACAAATTCAGCTAAGGTTTCAACCTTAATCGGCACTTGATCTGCGACGTCAGGAATAGTCTTTAATATTGGGTAGGTAATAAGACTGTGTTCAGACCATGCACTGGCGTTACTCACAACGACACTACTACACAAGATGACTTTCAGCAGTCTTTTAAACAAGATCGAGATAAACATAATATTCCTTTAAAATCTGTCATATGTTGAAGCGCCAACTGATTTTTTCGCGCAATCAACACTGTGCCTTTAGGTTGAGCGTACTCATGAATAATCTCGGATCATCAATCTTATCCAGCATTTCAATGCTCGGTAAACATTCGTCATCGACATAATCGGCAAAGTCCGCATCCGGATCAAACACTAAGATATCCAGCGCTAATCGATCCATACCATATAAACCGCGGTGGATCATATCAGCTGAAAACACGAGTAAGTCGCCCGCGGCTAAGTTCATTACCTTACCACTAGAGAGACTATCACAGCTCACTTTGCCTTTTATTTCTTGTCGTACATTAAACTCTTCTTCATTGTCCCAGCGCTTATGCGTACCAGGGACGAGTTCCATGCCAAGTTCATCAAACAAAGGAACGCGAAGATGTACCACTTGCGTCTCTTGCACGGCTATTTTTTGCTGTTCGACCTCATGATCGTATTGACAATCACGATGCCAAAAATCTTTTTGTTTAGGGTTAACAGGGTTGAAAAATAATTGGGTATTCATAAATGCTGGATTAGACGGTATAACCGATTCGACAACATCCATCATTTTTTTTGAGCTGATGAAATTGAAAAGCTTCAGCCGATCGTCGCACTCTAAATAATCGATGCCGGTAATGACAGACGAATTAAACGCTTCAGAACGATAGAATTGTATATTGTCTTCTTTCCAGCGCTCATGGAATTTTGATACGACTTCTCTCAGCGCTAAAATCTCATCGGTATTAAAATAATTTCTTATTACAAAGTAACCTTGCTCGTCATATTCGCTATTCAATTGACTTTGATTCACTACCTTTAACACCCATTACCTCTATTTTATGATAACAACCCGGCTGCCAATCCTTTGTTAGATACCAGACTAGCTCTAAGGATTAAGCCGAGTTCGTTGTAAGTTACTTTTTCAAGAATGAATTCCATTTCTTCTCCATAACGTTTTAATATTATTTAACTATACCAACACTTGTCGTGTATTTCTGATGTAGTGATGGATCTGTCCTTCAACTTTAACATCAATCATTTCTTCTGGTCGACGATCATTAGGACAAGGTATTCTAGGTGTTGTACCAAACAATCGGCAGATCAACGGGCGTTCCTCGTACACAGTGCAACCTTTAGGGCCTAAATGTACGCAGTTATACTCATCTAATGCGGCATCATGCTCAGCATCCGTTTTATATGGCAGGCGCGACATTTCTTCTGCAGACGTAGTTACAGGTCCACAGCAATCGTGGCAACCCGGTGTACATTCAAACGTCGGGATTTGTTTGCGCAGGCGTGCAAGTTCCTCTTTATTATTGTTCTTACTCTTGTTTTTTAACAATAATTTTATTTTCTCGTATTCCGAAACCATTATAGTTTTCTACCTAACTTCACTAGAAGATGACAATGCCTGTAAATTTACGGCGTATGTTAACATTTGTAAGCATACGACGCTTTGATTTACTGCGCCTTTTCACCTAGCTCACTAGCGACCAAATAAAATGGGCTGAAAGCTATGAGTAACAAACAGAGACCGCTATTTTGTCCTTTTTTAAGGACTCGTTATTTTTTTAATTTAACCGCTGTTCCAAAGACCATAATTTCAGATGAGCCATCCATAATTGCGCTTGTAGTAAAACGAATGCCTACAACAGCATCAGCCCCCTTTTCATGCGCATCTGCAATTAGACGTTGAACAGCTATATCCCTAGCCTCCGTTAACATTTCTGTGTAGCCTCGAATTTCACCACCGACAATACTTTTTAAACTTGCCATGATGTCACGTCCTATATGCTTTGCCTGAACGACGTTACCTGTCACTACACCTACTATTTCTTCGATTTCCTTGCCTGGAATTGACTCTGTGGTTGAATAAATCATAAAATTTCCTTAAAAATATAAAGCTAAGCTCAACAGCGTAGCAAGCTAGCGGGGATTTGGGAATAAACGTCATGTTGTGTTGATGTTATTCTTTATCTTTTGCGGATTCATTTTCCACTTTTCTCTCTAGGCAGCGTCCTCTCGGTTCATCTCCCTCATGCAGCACAATATTAGTATGCAAAAACTCAGCAGCCTCCGCGGAGCCTTTTACTTTCTTAGCGCTGCGCTCTAACATTTCGGATTCAAACTCAGTTAACACACTTTCCCTCACGCCAGCTTTACGCCATTGAGACAAGGGTCTACATTCTTTTGTAATTACCCTAGCCAATGCCAACGCATCCAGCAGTGCTTGATTCGCACCTTGTCCTTTGAATGGACTCATAGGATGAGCAGCATCTCCAATCAAGGTCACGTTAGCCCCTTCCTGTAACAATTCAGGTTCGAGTAGTGCTCGGTCATACACAGGATAACCAGAAACCATCACTTCCTGCGTCGCCGTTAAAATCTGTGGAATGGGATCGTGCCACTGACATCGTCGCAACGCTTCTTCTTTTAGCGCTTTAGCTCCTTTAGCACTCAAGGCCTTAGCCTCTTCTTCTGGCATTGGAAAGCTGAGCTGCCACATCACCGAGTCCGATGTATAAGGCATGATGTAGATCCGCTCATGGCCATTGGCGGTTTGGAATACCGTGGCCGAATCCAGTAAAACACGATCAAGACCTTCATCTTCAAGATCGGCCAAAGGACAAATCCCCAAAATCACGATACAGCCTAAATAATTTAAGGGAGAATTATCCTCACCCACCAGTAACTTGCGCACCGAACTGCGGATACCATCCGCCCCAACGACAAGATCCGCATGAGCGTACTTCATCTCACCTTCAACCTGAAAGCTCAAATCAACACCTTCACCCTCAGATTGTATAAAACCAACTAACTGATGGCCCCACTGCACCACATCATGTCCCCCTAACTGCTCAAGTAAAGCTAAACGCAACGACTGCCTTGCGATATGCACATTCGTGCGTTTGGGTAAATTTTTGTCGTCTGACGGCACCCATTTTCTGATCCCCCATTCACCGAGCACTTTTCCTTCGGTCGTATGAACCACATGTCTGGTTGAGATGATCCCCTCCTCTAACGAGACAATACCCAGCCCCTCGATCGCTCTACTCGCTTGTTGTAAAGTAAGTCCATAACCTTGGGATCGTGCATCGAAGCTGCTATCGCGTTCATAAAGTGTAAAAGGAATGCCACGGTGAAGACAAGCTACAGCAAGGGCCACCCCACCTATTCCACCGCCAATGATGGCAAGATGTGGGTAGTTTTCTTGATCCGGCTCTTTATCAGAAAAGGCTTGGATAGCAGATCGAATCAGCCCGGAACCTTTACAGTGCGAGCATGCATCAAGGTGAGCCTTAGGGCGAACGGGAGCGCTCCCTTCGCGGTTGTTTCTTTCAAATATCTCTAGTTCTCGCTGGTAGCTGAGTCTTACTTTCTTTCGGAGCCGCTTACTTACTTTCCCGCGTCCCTTACATTCTGCACAAATAGTCCAGTGGTTCTCTTCAATCTTCAACTTTTCTACCTGTCCTATGTTTAACCCGCTATTGGTACACTTGAATAAGAAAACTCCCAGCTATTAAGTTCATATTAAGGCTGACATTAAGCTGAAAGCTAAGCTGTAATTATAACGCTGATTACGGTCTATTACCGTTTAACTCGATAAAACTTAGCTTTTTTTACATTCAGCCTGCATTTCCGGCTGTTTTATAGCGGGGTAAGAGCGAAGAGTAACCGTGATAAGCTTACTGTAGCGTCTCCAATAAATGATTTTATCTAAGATAATTTTCATACTAATGCCTTATTTCCTCTTTATACACGTCTTACATCTAATTTTGGAAAATACTATCTCGCCATAAAATAAAAGACTAACTACATTAATAAATATAAATGAACAATAATATCAACAACTAAGACCTAGACATAAGAAGTAAATACCCAATCAAACCCAATTTTATAAATGAGATTAAGTTGCAATAATTATGGACTAAGCAATAGAATCAACCCAAAATATAAATTGAATAGTGAAAATTATTATTTTTAATCAGTACCTTAAGTAATATGGAAATTTAAAGTACGCAGCATTATATTCGGACACCAGTCATAACAGAGTGCCGAGTAAATAAGGATATTAGATAAATGCAGCATATCACCAAGATGTACTTACTACTTAGCTTGTCATCAGCTAGCTTTATTGCTCAAGCGGCTGAATCTCATCGGCTCAATTTAAAAGATGCAGAAAGTATCGAAAGTCGCCTTCATTTAGCAAATCAATTTTCTATTCGTGGGCCCCAAAGCAATCCCCACAGCTTTAAACTATTGCCAGAAGTGTCCCCCCAAACGTTTTCAGGCCAAAGCCAAACAAAAAAGACAGACAAAACTCACAACAAGTATCAGCAAAATTACTTAGGCATTCCTGTTTGGAGTCATCAAATAGCCGTGCATCGTGATGCTAAGAGTCGGATTTATGCGCTCAATGGCAAACAATTAAAAAACATTGAATTAGATGCTAATCTTTCGAGCACTGAATTAGCAAACACTAAACCAAGCAAAGAGCTACAAACAACGCTCATCATTAAAGCAAAAAAACAATTTGGTTTAAGTGAAAGCGCCCAAGTATCAAACATTGAAATTACAAATTATATTCACTTAAATGAACAAAAAAACGCAGTACTGGTTTGGTATATCTCATTTAAGCTTGAAGATGATGAAGGTAACATCGCACAACCTATCTTATTAGTTGATACCGATACCAAATTTATTATTGATTCATGGAATAACCTACAACACGCGACGGCAACAGGACCCGGTGGAAACGCTAAAGTAGGTCAATATGAATACGGTACTCATTACACAGCACTAGATGTAACACAAAATGGTAATGATTGTTTACTTGAAAATAAAAACGTCCGTACTGTTGATTTGCAGCACGGTACAACCAACAACGACACCTTTGCTTTTACTTGTTCACGTAATGAATATAAAGAAATAAATGGCGCATACTCTCCGCTTAATGACGCTCATGGATTTGGTAATGCTGTATTTGATATGTACAGAGACT
Organism: Moritella viscosa; assembly: GCF_900120065.1. NCBI lineage: Bacteria > Pseudomonadati > Pseudomonadota > Gammaproteobacteria > Alteromonadales > Moritellaceae > Moritella > Moritella viscosa. The sequence goes on along the minus strand of NZ_FPLG01000047.1, from coordinate 36,036 downwards.
GGTATGGATTAGCACCTTTGACATTCCAATTAGTCATGAAAGTGCATTACAATAATAACTATGCCAATGCTTTTTGGGATGGCTCGAGCATGACATTTGGGGATGGCGATAACAATATTTATCCTTTGGTTTCTCTTGATATTGTCGCCCATGAAGTCAGCCATGGTTTCACAGACCAAAATTCTGACTTGATTTATAATGGTCAGTCTGGCGGTATCAACGAATCATTTTCAGACATGGCAGGTGAAACTGCAGAGTTATTTGTACGTGGCAGTAATGATTGGTTAATAGGTGCAGATATCACCAAAAATGGCGGCGCGTTCCGATTTTTCGAAGACCCTACCCTTGATGGAAAATCTATTGGTCATGCCGAAAATTATTACGAAAATATCGATGTTCACCATAGCAGTGGCGTATTTAACCGTGCCTTTTATATTCTTTCAAACACACCAGGATGGAACATCAAAAAAGCATTCTCGATTATGCTTGATGCAAACCGCTTTTATTGGACTCAATCAACAGATTTTGTCGATGGTGCGTGTGGCGCAATTAACGCGAGCGTAGATAAAGGTTATGACGCTTTTCCCGTTATCAATGCTTTTTCACAAGTCGGTGTTACATGTGACAATCTTCCTTTTAGTGATCAAGATAATGATGGCATGTCTGATTATTGGGAACAATCCTATGGTTTAGATTATACGACGCCAGCTGATGCGGCACAGGATCTCGACCAAGATGGTTTATCAAACTTAGGTGAATACCTTGCAGACACCAATCCAACCATTTCAGACTCTGATAGCGATGGCTTAACAGATTATGAAGAAGTATCAATTTATAGTACAGACCCGAATAATACAGATACAGACAATGACCGACTTCCTGACCAATGGGAAATTAACGTTGGACTCGATCCATTAGATCCTAACGATGCACACTTAGATTCAGATTCCGATGGCGTAACAAATATAAACGAATATTTATTAGGTTCAGATCCTTTCAAATCAAGCTCAACGCCTGAAGTCGTCATAAACTCCCACTTCAATTTCGAAGATGCTACGATACCAAGCCAATTAGTTAATATAGATAACAACTGGGAATTAGTAAGCGGAGGCTCGTCGACAGGCACATATTCAATCGCGAATAAAACCATTGCGCATAGTCAAACTACAGAGCTTCTCTGGATCGCTTTATTTAGTGAAGGCACATTTACCTTTGACTATAAAATAGATAGCGAACTTGGTTTTGACTTCTTTGAACTATATATAGATGATCAACGAGTACTCCAAGCATCTGGAGACGAAGATTGGCAACATTTCAACTACACATTATCTTCAGGTCTGCATACCATTCGTTTCCGCTATAGTAAAGATCCGTTAGTTTCTGCAGGTTTAGATCGTGCTTGGCTAGATAATATAGCATTCTACTCGACTGATCTTGATAGTGATAATGATAATGATGGTATGACAAATTCATGGGAAGCCAGTAATGGCCTTAACCCAAATGATCCAACCGATGCTAATACCGATTTAGACAACGATGGGTTAGATAATTTGACCGAATTTCAACTCGGGACTTTAGCCAACAACGCAGATAGTGATAACGATCAAATACCTGATGGCTGGGAAATATCGTATGGTTTAGACCCACTAAATAATCTTGATGCATCTGATGACTTAGATAATGATGGTTTTTCTAATCTTTCAGAGTTTCAAGCAGGAACTGATCCAAGCGATGCAAATCAGCAGCCGCCATCGATTAAAAATGTTTTATTCGATTTCGAAGACCTGCAATCACCACAAGGTTGGATTAGTGATGTCAATGCCAACGCCAGTTGGAAAGTTAGTAATGATGAAGCAAACAATAGCAACTATTCATTAACGTCTCAAAATATAGAGCATAATCAGAATTCAACTATCATCTGGTTCGGGAATTTTAATGAAGGGGTTTTATCCTATGATTATAAAGTTGAGTCAGAATTAAACTGGGATTTTTTAACCGTTTATCTTGATGACCAAGCTATAACCAATATTTCAGGTGCTCAAGACTGGTCAACACACACTGTCAATATTTCAGCTGGCAATCACACCATTAAATGGGTTTACCGTAAAGATAGTAGTGTATCTACCGATCAAGACAGAGCTTGGATTGACAACGTCAGTTTTAATTCAACCATTCAAGATAGTGACAATGATGGTATGCCTGACCAATGGGAATTAGACAACAGTCTGGATCCAAACGATCCAGCCGATGCGTCACTTGACCCTGATCAGGATGGCCTTACTAATTTAGCTGAATACCAGGTAGATTCTGACATCAACAACAGTGATACGGATGCTGATGGTGTACCAGACAGTGAAGATAGCGCACCTCGCGATAGCAATATAGGTAAAATGCAACCGCCAACGTTTAGCGCTATTGCTGATATCCAAATTGAAGCAGAAGCGACATTAACGGACGTTAGCGCCCTCACCTTACCGCTTAATACTGTCAGTGATAACAGCGGATTACCCGTTCAAATAAATCACAATATAACGGTAAACCTAGCAATTGGTGATCATAACATTACCTGGACTGCAACGGATCACTCAGGCAACACTGCAACAGCAACACAAATATTACGAATTAGAGATACGATTGCACCAGAATTTAATTTATCTCCAGTCTATCAAGTTTCTAGCCAAGGTATATTTACAGATCTAACTCAAGTGTTAAACCTACAAGCAAATGATCTTATAGATGGTGATATTAACGCACAAATAACGACACCTTCTCTACTAAAATCGGGATTACACCTTGTTAACGTTCAGGCTGTAGATCAATCAAACAATATGGCAAGAGCACAAGTTACTGTTGCCATCAATCCACAAATTGAAATACCAGCCCAAATCCAAACAGCAGTCGGCAATCAAGTCATCGTGCCTGTTTACCTCAATGGCCCGGCAGCCCAATATCCTGTGCAAATTGATTACACAGTAACTGGGTTAATAACACCCATACAATCACAATTAGAGATTAACCAAGGTATGTCGGGTGAATTAGTATTTAATATTCCAACAAACCATTCCGGTAATAGTATTACTGTCGGTCTAGACAGTGCTGTAAATGCACACATCACCAGTGGTATTGGTCAAATATCACTAATTAGCGATAATCAAGCACCAAGCCTGAGCGTTAATATTAAGCAAGCCGAACACCCTGTGACTTTAGTACAAAAAAGTCTTGGTTTAGCTTATCTTGATGTGTCGATCAATGATATCAATTTAGCTGACCAGCATACAGTTTCATTCAACTTCCCGAGTGAATTCGGAGCGGCACTCACTCAGAAAAATGGAAACCGTATCGAATTTGATCCAGCGACGATCCCAACGGGTACTTACTCTGTCGATATAACCGTGTCAGAAACGAATACTGCGGCACTGTTATATAATCAGCTAACAGTCCAAATCTTGGTCAAAAATACGCTACCAGCATTAGGACTAGAAGACACAGACCAAGATGGAATTAACGATCAAGATGAAGGTTATGCAGACACCGACGGGGACGGTATTGTTGATTACCTCGACATCAATAATAATGTAACTCAGCTCCCCTTAAGTAGCAGTAACCTCCCCTTATTTGTTAAGGCATCAAGTAAGTTATCGCTTGGCGATATTAACTTACAAAGTAAAGGTGCCGATGCTGAGTTTGCAGATATTCATTTCAGTGATATTCCGATAAATACCAAGTCAATTCATGCTAATGAACGACGATTAGCAAGTGCGTTAATCAATGTGCGAATCAATAAAAAACCGAGTGGTGAATCAGCATTCATTGTTGTCCCAACAGAGCCATTACCTGCCAATTCGTTCTTGTATTTACATACAAAATTATCTGGCTGGTCAATACTCAGCGCTGGCACGTATAACAATGTATCTTCTGCACCATTCAACCTCAACGGTAATTGCCCCGAGATAATGCATGAAAGCTATGTATATGGCTTAAATCAAGGGGATGAATGTATATTAATTCAGATCGAAGACGGTGGTAATTATGATATAGATAAAGCCACAAATAATAGCGTATCTATCACCGCAGCTGTTTATCCCGAAATAGAAAATAACGCACCAAACGTGATGGTATCAGCGCCAAGTACTGCATCGGAACTAACAAATATCATCATTGATGCGTCAAGTTCTAGTGACATTGATAATGATCTACTGACTTACCAATGGACTTTACCAGACAACATCAATATTCAGTTAACCAACATAGCCCCCGGTAAAATAGAGCTATCCTTACCTGAAATCAATAGCGATACCGGTATTGCTATACAGCTAACGGTAAGTGACGGTCACACAGTTGTAATACAAGCTCTTAACTTGATGATTACCAATACTAAGTCAACTCCTGATAACAATTCCTCAGGTGGTACTTCGTCGTACTGGTTCGTCTTAACGTTAGCCTCACTGTTATTCTACCGTAAAAATGTAAACCGATAAAAAATACACCTGAGACCATAGAGCCCTCGTTGATTACGTCAACAGGGCTTCCAAGTGCACACCAGCATTAAAGTACTGTGTATAAAGTCATACTCCAATACTTGTTTTCACTAATTTATGATTTAATTAGTAGATAATAACTTGCATATCCATCTAACAGGGTTATGATCTGCCAACACCCATCATTTTAGAGCAGTAACTCTACTGCACCTCGACCTACAGAGAGTGACAATATGGAAAAAGCTTGGCTAAATCGCTACCCTAGTGATGTACCAGAATTCATCGATGCATCACAATATGACAGTATTTTAGATATCGTAGAACAAAGCTGTAAAAAACACGCGGATTCAATCGCCTTTTTGAACATGGGCGCAACACTTACCTTTCGTCAACTTGAAGAACAAAGTCGCGCTTTTGCTGCTTATCTACAACATGATCTAAAAATGCAGCCTGGTGACCGTTGCGCAATAATGATGCCAAACCTACTGCAGTACCCAATTGCGCTTTTTGGTATTCTTCGAGCCGGACTAATTGCGGTTAACGTTAACCCCCTTTATACACAACGAGAATTACAGCATCAATTAGCGGATTCAGGCACAAAAATGATTGTTGCTATTACCAATTTTGGCGCTAATCTCGAAAAGGTATTACCGCAAACCAGTATCAAGCATGTGATAATGACCAGTGTAGGCGATCAATTACCACAACCAAAACGTACCTTGGTTAACTTCGCTATTAAGTACGTTAAAAAAATGATCCCCAATTTTCATATTTCCAATGCTATTTCAATGCGTAAAGTAATAGCCACCGGACGTAAACGTTCTTATCGCCGCCCCGCATGTAAACCTGAAGATATTGCATATCTGCAATATACAGGTGGTACAACAGGCGTAGCAAAAGGTGCCATGTTAACGCATCGCAATATTGTCGCTAATGTATTGCAAGTTTTTGGTCAATTCTCTCCGCGTACACTTTTGTCTAATGATCATGTAGTTACTCCCCTACCGCTTTACCATATCTTTGCTAATTCAGTAAGTCTGATGTTTATAATGATGATTGGGGGGCGTAATTTATTAATTACGAATCCTCGAGATATGGACAGTTTTGTCAAAGAACTAAAAGATTATCCTTTTACTACCTTTTTCGGTTTGAATACTCTGTTCAACGCAATGTTAAAGAACGAAAAGTTCCGCGCATTAGATTTCAGCAGCTGTCGTTTTACCATCGCGGGAGGCATGTCAACCCAAGAAGATGTTGCAAAAGAATGGCAAAAAGTAACAGGGATGCCAATCATCGAAGGTTACGGCCTAACAGAATGTTCGCCTGTTGTGTGCAGTGGTATACATACTCAACAAGAATATACAGCGGGTATTGGCGTCCCATTACCATCAACAGAAATGCGTGTCGTGAATGATGATAAGCAGCCACTGGGAGTCGATGAAGTTGGCGAACTGCAAGTTCGAGGGCCTCAAGTTATGGCTGGATATTGGAAGCAGGAAGAAGCAACATCTCAATCAATTGATAGTGACGGTTGGTTTTCGACTGGCGATATAGCACGTATGGATAAAGACGGTGCTTTTTTTATTGTAGATCGTAAAAAAGACATGATTTTGGTTTCTGGCTTCAATGTTTACCCTGCTGAAATTGAAGAAGTACTTCGATTACATCCTGATATTGAAGAAGCGGCTGCAGTTGGCATCCCTCACCAAATCACTGGCGAGCAGATTAAAGTATTTATATGCAGTACCAATAAAACACTGACGAGCAAAGACATACAAACATTCTGCCGCCGTTATTTAACCGCTTATAAAATACCACGTAAGATTGAGTTTCGCGATACACTACCAAAAAGTGCCGTAGGTAAAATACTTAAGCGCGAGCTTATCACGGTATTAAAAGATTAATTAAGGCATAAAATACAACAAGGTATACTCATATTTAAACATCTTGTTGTATTTTATAATTTAATTGTCACAGATAAACCAACTCGAAAAACTTAACTTAGTTACTAAACACAACAAAACTATTTTATATATAATTAATAAATTCATATAAATGTCACATATGTCTTATACCCTAGCTGCAATAAAAACAACTAGATTAACCATTTACAGGGATTTATGATGATTAAAAATAGTGTATTAATACTTGCGATTTCGAGCGTGTTTCTTAGTGCTTGCAACAACTCTCCAACTTCTACCGTAAGTACTCCAGAGCCAACCAAAGTTAAAAATTTAATCTTGATGATTGGTGATGGTATGGGACCTCAACAGGTGGGTCTATTAGAAGAATACGCACAGCGTGCCCCACTTTCTATTTATAACGATAAAGGCAATAAAACCGCATTATCAACATTCGCAGATGCGGGCCAAATGGGTTTATCGTTAAACGCCCCTTATGGGAATAATGGTAGCCTTGTTGTTGATTCAGCGTGTTCAGCAACTCAACTCGCGACAGGCCTTGCAGCCGGATCTGAAATGATCGGTCTAGATAGGCAAGGAAATGTGGTTGAGACAATCTTAGAAAAAGCCAAAGCACAGGGTAAAGCAACAGGTCTAGTATCAGACACCCGTATTACCCATGCAACACCCGCTGCATTCGCAGCCCATCAGCCACACCGTTCGTATGAAGCTAAGATCGCAGAACAGCTAATCGAATCAGGCAGTGTCGATGTAATGTTATCAGGCGGTACACGAGTATTCCTACCCGCTGACATTAAAACTAACCAAGCTAGCCGTGATCAAATGGCCGCTTTAGGTATACCTAACAGCCTTTACAAAAAATCAAAACGTAAAGACCAACGTAATTTATTATTAGAAGCCAAAGAACAATACGGCTACAATCTTTCGTTCAATAAAGACCAACTCACTGCAGCTGAAGGCACTAAACTGCTCGGGTTATTTGCCAACTCAGGTATGGCAGACGGTATTGCTTATACCGCATGTAAACAAGACAACAGCTGTACGCAGCCATCATTACGTGACATGACCATTAAAGCCTTAGATATATTATCTAAAGATGAAGATGGTTTCTTCCTTATGATTGAAGGTGGACAAATAGACTGGGCTGGTCATGTTAATGATGCAGGTTGGATGCTACATGAATTAATAAAATTTGATGAAGCAGTAGCCGCGGTTTATGACTGGGTAAAAGATCGCAACGATTCGCTCGTTATTGTCACTGCAGATCATGAAACAGGTAGCTTTGGATTCAGCTATTCACGTAATGACTTACCAGAAGCACAGCACTTAACCGGTAATGGGATGCAAGGTAAAGAATACAAACCCAACTTCAACTTTGGTGAACTTTCACAACTTGATAAGCTGTATGCTCAAAGCGGTACTTTCTATGCGATGATGGATAAAGTCAGTGCTGATTGGGATTTCAAAAATACCACAGGACAACAATGGGCTGATGCGATCAACAGCTACAGCGTATTCAAAGTAACAGCCGAGCAAGCCGCGCCCGTTGCTCTACGTGAAAAAAATGAATATCACGTGGCAGGCCATAAATACCTAAGTGCGAAGGAGTTCCCGAAAGTTAATGACTTTAAAGAATTCTACGTATACGGTGATGAACTTCATGCTAATTTAATTGGTCGTGTATTAGGGACTGCGCAAAATGTGGTTTGGGGAACAGGCACACATACAGCCTCTCCAGTACCTGTCTATGCATTTGGACCTGAGAGTATTACCAAACAGTTTTCGACCATGCAACATCATGTTGAATTAAGTCAGAAAATGGCTGACGCATTACTATAAGAAAACACCTAACGGTAATACAGAACCAAGGTAAGTAATAAACCAAGCTCGTTTAAGGTTCGCTTTCATCGCACCTTAAACGAGCTTGGCTAATATCTGGTTTTTTCCTGAGTTCTTCACTTTGTACAACAATTTATCTGCCATTTCATACAAGGTTAACATATCTTTATCAGTGTATTTAATCGTCACCATACCTAGTGATATTGTTACACATGAATAGCCATTATTCTCCTTATGCGGGATCCCCAAGCCCTGCACTGCTAAACGAATATCGTTCACAAATTGCGATGCTGCTATTTCATCATCGGCATAAAATAACAGCCCAAATTCTTCACCACCTAAACGAAATATATAATCGTCAGTGCGTAATAACTTATTCTGTAGCAAATTAGAAATTATAACCAAAGCATTATCACCGGCTACATGCCCATAGCTATCATTGAATTTTTTAAAATTATCTATATCGATAATAGCGAAATTTAATAAACGATGATGGCGTCTAGCCACGCGTAAGTTCTCTGGAAATACATCGTTGAATTTACGACGGTTATACAACCCAGTCAATGGGTCTGTCAGTGAACACATTTCTAAACGACGGTTATTTTCTCGTAGCTCCCGCTTTTGCTTCTTCAGTTCAGTAACATCAAGCATTATGCCAACAACCCCAATAACCTGCTTGTACTTATCAAGCACAGATGCTTTATAAAAGATAAATATGCGGATAGAACCATCAGCACATTTAACAGAGGTTTCGTAAACTTGCGTACCAGGTTTTTTTAGTAACAATAAATCTTTAGCATGGTAAATTTCAGCTAATTCATTAGGTATATAATCGCTCAAATCGAATAACGATTTATTAATGATTTTATCTTTATCGATCCCTAATATCACCTGCGAAAAAGCATCATTACACTGTTGATATACGCCATCGATATTTTTATAAAAAAACGGGCAGGGGATAGTATCTACTAAGGTCTGTAATAGCTTCGTCGATCTTAACAATTCATTTGTTATTTGGTCAGTAAGATCAAGTTGTTTTTGTAGATTTTCAGATTTACTTTCTAGCTTTACAACTTGTGCTTCTAATTCTTGGTAAGTTAACTTTTTGTTCATTGCACACCAAATAATAAGTAATATAAAGTAATAATCGAAAACGATATATCCATAGTTTCAGAAGCTAACCACGCACAACACACCTCCATATGGGTACTCAATTATACAGTGATATTTTATTAATTGGGTATGTCTATGCTGCATTATTCAAATAAATTATATTACTCTAACTCAATAAACAAAGGGTCATGATCTGATGAAAATGCAATATCATTTAAAAAACCTTTATCCTTATTTAATAATCGGCTTTCAGCTGCATTAATATGCCATACTTTTTTAACTACCACATCGGATAAAAGGTCAGAACTAACCAGTATGTAATCTAAACGACCTAATGCCTGAAACGAGTAAGTCCAGCTATCTGTATTTTCATATACAAATGGATCATGATAACCAAAACCATAATCCAGTTTAAGATCAATTAATTGCTGATCAAGATAACTATGTGCACTACCCTTTATTTTATAATAAGCATAACGATCTTGTTTATAATCAGTTAGCACTAACAGCGGATCCTCTTTGGGGTAACTATTCAAGTCACCCAATATAATCTTATCTCCACCTTGCAGAGCCAGTGACCGTGCCAACACACTCGCCGCTAACGATCGAAACATAGCACAATGCCCCTGCCTATCTTGTTTTAATTTTAGTTTGGTTCTTTGCCATTTTTCTAGTGCAGCTCTATCCTTACTACTGTTTTTTAACCGCTTGAGCATTGCTGAGCGTTGCTTGTCTGCTGCACATTTAGAGCCTTTAGATTTAAAATGGTTAACACTAATAGTGAGTTGTTCATTTTCTTTCTTATGGCCTCTTTCTCTCATAAATGTAGGCGTTAACGCTGGCCGATGATAAGCATTACCCAAAATACTACGCTGTATAGGCAGATCAATTACGCGGGTCACGACATGCTTAAGCTTAGATGGTCGATAGAAACCAGCAACAGTAATTGCTCCCGAACCTAAGTAACGTCCTCGATATAAATCTGACTTGTCAGGTTGTAGCATTTTATAATGTTTATCTGGATCCTTTATTTGACGATTGACTAAGCTTAATAACCGTTGAACCGCTGAATTTTCACCAAAACCATTGTTTTCCACTTCCATCAAACCAATAAAGTCAGCATCAAGTGTGACTATTGTTTTAACCAATTTAGTTTCTTGTCGGTATAACGCTAATAATGTTGCAGCCCCCCTATTATGCCTTAATGGATTATTAGCCCCACCAGCTATGCTATTAAAATAATTAAGTAAATTGAAACTAGCAATACGCAAATGCTGCGTCGTCCGCGGGGGTAATGTTTCACGGTCACTTAAATGCGTGAACTGTATTTTAGAAACCCGATCAGCCGTGACTAATCTAAATTCGCCATAACTAAACTGTAAAATACCCACAACGCCTGCCACCTTATCATTCACACGTATATAATCAGATTGGATATACGCAGGACGACCAGATAGCTGTAAGTATAAGCGGCGTTGTTTGTTATTCAGGGCATGTTGGTCAGCAAGAATACTGCCTGGAAAAGCAGTCGTATTAGGGTGGATATTTATCTGCTGATGACTAAGAATGATATTATAACGTTGCCAACGTCGATCATAGTATAAAGGTTTAGTCACGCGCATATCCGTCATATTGACCAAACGTACACGCATCCCCTCATAACGTTCAAGTGTTTCGCTAAAATTAGCGTCAACGGCTGCAACGATGATATTGGTAGGTGCAACCCCTTTAGCATCACCGAGTACGATAACATCTGCAGTGAGGTGTAATTGCGTCATACCGTAATACTCTTCAACAAAACCTGTCACGCATACACTTGTATCAGGCTTAATATTCTTCATGTCAGCGGTACGGACAAAAATTCCTTTTGACGCGAGGCTCAACATTGATTTATCTATTTGTTGCATGAAAAAGCCCGCATTCCGCCCCTCTTTCAACTTGGTAACAACCCCCTTAACAGTAAAGAATGAATCACTACGAAATCGTTTATTTCCCTTTTTTATCACATAAGGAGAACGAGCCCCCTCCCCTTGTAATTGACTAATCGAGCTATTCTCATCGATACAATTTATATTGTTTTTATTCGAAGATTCGTTTGCATACGCATCATTAAACAACAATATTATACTAACCATGTATGTCAATAAACGTCCTAGCATTCTATACATTTCTGTTTTAAACTCATGCTTATCAATCCTTTCACTAGACCCCGCGTCTGTGTTGTATGAGTGTAGTTATTATGGATATAAAATCGCTTACTTCAGAACAAAAAAATTTAGCAAGTGCTAACCTAGATCAACTTTCAACATTAGAACTTGTTAAGTTATTCAACAGTGAAGACGAAAAAGTCACTCAAGCTATCAAACTTGAATTGCCCCTTATTGCAGCTTCAATTGATATGATTGCACATGCATTTCAACAAAATGGACGATTGATTTATATTGGCGCCGGTACATCAGGCCGTTTAGGTGTATTAGATGCATCGGAATGCCCACCAACATTCGGTGTAGGTAGTCAGCAAGTACAAGGTATTATTGCCGGTGGCGAAGCGGCTATGTTTAACGCACAAGAAGGGGCTGAAGATGATTTATATGCTGCGCAAGTTGATTTAAACCAGATCCAATTAACACCACACGATATTGTTGTTGGCATCGCCGCATCAGGTCGAACCCCCTATGTGATTGGCGGTTTAAATTTTGCCAATAAACTCGGCTGCGACACAATTGCAATAAGTTGTAATAATGACTCACCAATAGCTGCCATCGCTAAAATTGCAATTACGCCTGTTGTGGGCCCTGAAGTACTAACAGGTTCAAGTCGAATGAAAGCCGGTACAGCCCAAAAGTTAGTACTTAACATGTTAAGTACTGGCGCGATGGTAAGAACTGGTAAAGTTTATCAAAACCTGATGGTAGACGTAAAAACCTCAAATAAAAAGCTAATTACACGCAGCGAGAACATCATCATGGATGTCACCGGTGTTGAACGCGAACGCGCACAAGCATTATTATTACAAGCGAACCAACATGTAAAATCGGCTATTTTAATGGAACTAAACGGTATTGATTATGATACTGCCACACAACAGTTAGCAGATAACCATGGTTTCTTACGTCAAGCATTAGCAATATAATTAATGCTCAGCCGTCATTGACTCTTATCAAACGTAAAGATAATGAGGAAAGTTCAGTCGTCATGCGTTGGGTTTAGTAAATATATACTCCCTGCGTTTGATGTATGATGGTGTTGGTACACGTGCGGAACAATACAATATAAACCCAGTAACAGATAACTCAGTTGATACACAGCCCCCCTGCGCCAATAGTGAATCAATCAATGTATCACTCGATCTATTTATACGAGCCAACGTAATATGTGGTACATATTTACGCTCTTCTGCTTTTACCCCACGATGGAGTAATACCATTGAAATAAGCTGATGCAATTCACTAAGTTCTTTATTTGGTTTTACATTTAAAACAAAAATGGCTTTAGCTCCGTGAGCGTTGAAAAATTGGCAACCCGCAACAGCTAACTTAAATGGCACCACATTTATTGATATCAATTCAAGTTCAATCGCACACGCTTCTGCTTCGGTGACGTTACCGATAAATCTAAGTGTGACATGCTTTGAGACCCGAGCTGGAAGCTGGTTCGCTTCTGGAAAGCATCTATTCAATTCATCACCAACACTGTTCGAGACTTCTATGGCAGTAAATAATCTTGGCATATTCCCCCCATTGAGCGGATAGCGTTATCATTAGATCGAGATTAATAAAAATCTTACCTACTAATTATAACTTACGGTCTGTTTTTCATCATATCCGCTCATTTTATAAATACACTCAAAAGCATTTAATGATAATATCTCCTTCATTCCTGCATCATTGACCCCAGATTAACCGCTCGATGAACTTTAATGAGATTAACTATATGACAGAACTACAGATAACAGACATCCAAATTGGTGAAGGCAGAGAAGCCGTTAAAGGTGCTTTGATCACTACGCAATACCGTGGTTTTTTAAATGACGGTACACAATTCGACTCTTCTTACGATCGTGGTAAACCATTCCAATGTGTGATTGGTACAGGTCGTGTTATTAAAGGTTGGGATCAAGGTATTATGGGGATGAAGGTTGGCGGAAAACGTAAACTATTCGTCCCTTCAGAGCTGGCTTACGGGGAACGTAAGATGGGCTCAGTAATCCCCGCTCATTCAGATCTAAGTTTTGAAATTGAGTTGTTAGAAGTACTAACTCGCGACGATTAGCGCATAACAGACATTCATAACAACCAACACTGTGTTATGAATGTCATATGACAATGATATAAGCGCTATACGGGTAGCAGCTTTTTCAGTAAGTTTTCACATTGCGCTCTATTCATCAATTTCGGCACAGGGTAATCACAGTATGCCTCTCTCACTGCACGCTTAGCAAGTTCAGGGATATCATTGGCTTTCAGTTCTGGAAAATTGGTTTGGATATTCAATGTTTTATTCAACGCTTTAACACCGGCAACAAATTTATGTGCAGCTTCAATCTGAGTATCATCGCTCGTCGCAAGTCCTGCAGCAATAGCCAATTCGGCATAACGACATAATGCATTTTCAAATGAGAATTCAAGTACATGAGCTAAGATTACTGCATTCCCAAGACCATGAGGAATATGGTAATACCCCCCCATTTGATGCGCAATCGCATGCACATAACCTATCGATGCTCGGGTAAAGGCCACACCAGCATTAAAGCTAGCAATAGACATTTGACGCCTGGCTTCTACATCGCTGCCATCTGCATATGCTTTTGGTAAGTTAGCGAAAATACGTTTTACCGCATCGTAACCATAAGCTTTAGTTTGTTCTGTCGCATGATAACCAATGTAAGATTCAATCGCATGTGTTAACGCATCAATACCTGTTTCAGCGGTGATTTTAGCTGGAAGCCCTAGCATCAATAACGGATCAATAATGGCAATAGCTGGTACCAAGCATGGGTCTACAATCGTAAACTTTTGTTTTTTATCCGGATCAGTAACCACAGCAACAACCGTCGCTTCAGATCCTGTACCAGCCGTAGTTGGAATCGCGATAAATGGCGGTAAAGCTTTACGCACACGTAATAAACCAACCAATTTTTTCGCATCGACATTCTTAACGGCCGCAGCAGCAATGCCTTTAGCACAATCCATCGGTGAACCACCACCTAAAGCAATCACGCTATCACAACCGTTTTGTTTATAATGCTGCAGACCATTAGCAATTAATTGTAATGTAGGATCAGGGGTTACTTCATCAAACAAGACATAGTCAATATTTGCAGCATCTAACGCATCTGTTAACTGCTTTGCAATACCAAGCTTAACAAGCATCGCATCGGTGACAATCAAAGGTTTAACACCACCGAGCTCTTTCAATGCGCCCCCTGTTTGTACAACAGAGCCCCCACCTTCAATCAGTTTAGGAAGCGGGATTGGTATTAACTTATTTACTTGTCCGCGTATTTTTATAATGGTTTGATGTAGCATACGTCTCCATTTAAATTTTTATTTACATACATAAAACAAGTATTACTTATTACCCAAGCCTAGTGTTGCTAGTCTCAAAATAACCCGATTAAGAACTTGTTTCTCTTTCGAAAGCATTATTATCGAGTTTACATCACTTTGTTAAAATTAAAGTACTAATTTAGTTTTGACTTTATGATTAGCTATTCTTATTCACTTACAGGTTAAGAGTTAACATTTATTTTTCATCTAATAGTAAGTTACAACCTTTACTATCACACTCTTCGCTGTACATACCAAATTGTGAACATTCAGAAGACAGCGCATTGACCGTGGATGTTGTCTCAACCTCTGCTAACTTGTTTGCCAGTTCACTATTATGATGCGTCTTACATTCTTTTTGTTTGATTAACTTAAATGCTAGCATGATAGAAGCAATACCAAAGAAAACAGACCCTAACGCCTGGCCAATTAATATCCCCTTAACACCCGCTATATCTGCACCAATAAGTACAAATGGGATCGTGCCCAATGTTGCTTTTCCCATATTAAACCAAGTCGAATATTTAGGTTTACCTAAGTTATTAAAACTTGCATTAGCAATAAACATCATGCCGTTAAAAACAAACGTCAGTGCTAATAAACGACAGAACAAAGTAACCACTTCAACCGCATCACCAGTCAGATTAAAGCCTCTGATCAAGTAATCTTCGAGCAAATACAAGATGAAAGAAACAACAAACACATAACCAGCGCAAAACCATAACGCATCCTTTAAACTTTTACGTACACGTGGTATTAATTTAGCTCCGTAGTTCTGTCCTAAAATCGGGCCAATAGCCCCGGATAATGCGAAGATCATACCAAATGCAACAGGTAGAATACGGTTAATAGTTGCATAACCCGCCATAAAGCTATCTCCAAATTCCGCGATACTACGCGTAACAAACGCATTACCGATTGGCGTTGCAATGTTCGTTAGCATTGCTGGTAGCGCGATGGCCATAATAAAGGGTAGTTGGGCTTTAAAACGGTTGATATGCCAACGACCTAATAGCTTATGTTTTGAATAAACCCCATAAAATGACAGGGCAAATACAGCGCAACGAGACAGCACACTCGCGATAGCCGCACCTTCAATCCCCATACCTAGCGTAAAAATAAAAATAGGATCTAATATCGCATTAACTAAACCACCACCAATCGTAGATAGCATAGATAATTTACCATCACCGACTGCACGTAAACTCGCACCGAGTGACATAGCGATTGACATTAGCGGCATCGAAGGAACTAAGATTTGTAAATACATGGTCCCCAAGCGTAACGTCTCACCTTTTGCACCCAGTAGACTCAACAATATTTCAATATTAAACCAAGTTAATAGCATAATGATCAGCGATACAAAAATGGTAACTATGCTGATATTCGTTACATAAGACTCTGCACTTTTACGTTTCCCCTGCCCCAACGCTTTAGACACTAATGCTCCCATAGCAATAGACAGACCAATCGATATTGAAGTAGTAAAGAAAGCCACTGTTCCCGCATAACCAACCGCCGCAGCTAAATGCTGTTCGCCAAGTAAACTGAGATAAAACAGATCAAGTAAATCAACGAGGAAAAGACAAGTTAAGCCAATAGCACCTGTAGAGCTCATATAAATAATATGAGACAGAGTAGAGCCTTGTGTGAATTTAGCGGTGGTCATAAGAAATCAGAATAATCAATGAGGGAATATAGTTACTATTAGTAACACTGTGGTTTAAATATCGCAATGCAGAAAGTAAAAGTTAATATAGTGGATGTTCTTCAAACAACCACATCTTATTAGCAGAAGTTGATACCCATAGAGATTGATTCCCCCATTCTTCAACCTTCCAAATGACACGTTTCTCTGTAATTTTTTTGCTACATTTGTCTTTCATACTACGATTAAAAGGAATAATATCTATCGTTCTATTTTGCATAATTAACGCTGTGGTACCGACGTCGTTATCAAAACTAAACGTAAAATCACCACTACGGCTAATAAAGGTATTTTTTGTATCTGATTTCTTTGAATATAATATAGAGCCTTTATACTTCCCTTCATATTTTTTATCTTTAATCTTGAATTCTTTAAATCCACTTTCGACCTGATTTTTAAAATTGAAAATAAAGCGCATTTTATCCGTAATGGTGAGTTGTTCATCAACAAACATATAGTTAGTCGAACTCATCATTATCCCTGTAAATAGCGGGAGAGCAGTTTTAATTTCTTGCTGTAATGAGAACCACTCTTTCACTTTATTAGCCGCTATGTTCTCTTCATTTGCAGGTAATTCTAATACTTTACTTATAGTACTGTCACACATAATGGCATTATTACTTAATGGGCAAGCTAGAATATAGGTTTTATTATTGGTTATAAAAGAAAATACCTTACTTTTAGTTGGTATTTTATCAGAGAACATTTCAATCATAACGTTTCTATCTTTGTTTATGTTCTCATTTGAGATAAGCGTAAGGTAATTACCATTATGTGTATAGTTTGTTTTAGGAAACAAGAAAGCCAATTCTTCATTATGACTTTCACTCTGTAGAAGTTGCTCATAAAGTATGTAGGGTAATAGTAAACAAATGAAAAATAACAGTATATTTGTAGCGTTGATCTTATAGATAGAGTGCGCTTGTAAAGATAACGCATTTTCCGATAATAGCTCCGTATTTTTAACGGTATAGCCCTGGTTGAAGACAGTCGCAATAACATCATCAGCGCCACATAACGCTAATTTTTTCCTTAGTGAATAAATAGCTTGTGTTAAAGATTGATCGGTTACTTCCAACCCCGGCCAGCCTATAACCTTCAGCTCTTCTTTAGAAACAACGGCACCATTTTGGCTACATAATAAATCAATAATTTCTTTTTCTGATGAACTTAATTTCTGTATACCTTCCGGACTTTTAAGATTCGCTTTTATTTTACAAAAAATGACATTATTTGAAAACTGGTATGTCATAAAAGGAACCTTCCATCAGGATAATAAATTAACATCATAATAATTAATATCTTACATGCTGTTTAGCATATATAACCTGAAAAACTAAATATAGCTATATATTTCTTATTGAGTATTTAATAAAGATGAACGTTCTAATTTAGATAGTCAGAATTTAAATGGTGCTTATATAGAAGATATTTTTAGATTTACAATGTTAAAAATCCATATTTTTCTTAAATCCCCCCTGCTTATTGCATTAGTACTGCGATTAACTCTGCTAGTTAGCAATAATAACTGCATTTATACATATTTAAAATAAAAACAAAACACTTATAAATCAATAGTTTTATACATATAAAAAGCCATAAATATAATTAGAACTTTTGATACATATCAAATTTTGACCTGTGTTCCAAAAACAATTCTTTCGGTCTGACATATTTCTATCGCGGAAAAGGCTTAATATTTCTTAAACCTTAAAAATAAAATGATATTTATCTATTTACTTACTAAGGGAACAAACAAATGAAAACTAACACAACTCATAAACGACTACGTGGTTTCAAAATGAGCTTACTTGCTTTATCTATTGTTGGCTCAACGTTATTGCATGCACAAACCGTCACTGAAATTCCACCTCTAGATTATGATACGATCCAAGGTAATTTTGAAGGTGACTCATTATTCCTTGATACAGGCTCAGATACATCCTTACTTTCAACTACGGAGTGGTATCAAATTCAAGCCTATGCAACAGCGGCCATCGCATTACCAAAAACAGAAGCATCTTTACGTACACTCACAAAGTTTCCAGCTAATGATGAATTTACGTTTCAATATCAAAATTTGCTCACTGAATTCACTAATATTAATCAGTCAGGTTATGATTGGAACTCCAAAATTTACCCAAGCATTGTTGATTTAGCATTACAACTTGCAAACTACGGTAATATACATCCACAACTAATCCAGCCCTTGATGAATCAACTTACCCAGCTACAACAAAACGCTTTTGCGTATAACCTTTCCGCAGCAGCGACCAATCGCGATGCTGCACTCTCATTTTTAAATGTATTAAAGAACTTTAGCCATAAACAGCAGCAAGCAACAACGAAAGCCGTTGAGGATTTAAAGCAGTTTGCAGCCGATGTTGAAGCACAAAAAGCACAACTTGATGTTATTGAAGGCGATTTTTCAACATTATTAAGCAGCGCTACTATTAGTACATTAAGAGAGAACATCCGTCTGTTAAACGATGAAATAGCAGGTTACAGGAGCGATCTAAGTGAAGCAAAACGTAATATTGGCCTCTGCGCAATAGGTGGTCCGCTTGTTTTAACTATTTGTGGCAGTATTGAAGGCGCTAGAAAAGTCAGGTTAGATAATTTGATTGAAGAAATAGACAATCAAATAAATGCGGCAAATACAAGTTTAGAACATGCGGTTAACCTTGCTGCTTCTTACGAACTCGCTCATTCAAACATCAATGATATGCTGACACATATTGAAAATGCATTACCTCAGCTTAAAAAAGTACAGCTGCATTGGCAAGGTCTAGAAAGTGATTTCGACTCGCTCACCACATCACTAAATTCATTAGACAGTGAAGATGCCTTACGTAATGCCAACTTAGTGGTCGCTGGTATTGTAAGTAGTCCATTGGCTGGCACCGTAGGGCCTAAATGGCTCGAAATAAGCAACAAAGCAAGACAATTTGCGCAGAACGCTTATGTGATCGTGGAATAGAGGTATTTATTAACACTATTTATCTGGCTCTATTTATCTAACGCTATGTAGGGTTAGATAAATAGCGGTAACGACCTATATCAACTCAATCAATATTATCCATACTCCTATGATCATAAGGACATAAGATGAAGATTTTCAACCATTTTATAATTACTCTCAGTTTGTTATTTAGCGTGAGCGTGAGCGTCAGCGCCACTGACTGGCTTAATAATTATAAGCTCGCACAACCTAAAAATTTACCTGATAACGTCACTGAAAAAACAATTAACAATGATGGACAGACTTATTTAGCTTCGGGAATGTTGCTAAATTTGAGTACCGTTTTAAATGATTATTCATTAACGACTGGTACTAATAAACCGAATGTAATCGTTATTGTTGCAGATACACTGGTTGTTACTGAAAGTGTTATCACAAACTTAACGAATCAGCGCTTATTTATATTTGCGAGAAACATTACCGGCGATAAAGCCATCACATTGAATATAGATGCAAGAACGCCAAACTCAGTCAGCTTGGGAGTATTTGCAAAAAACATCAATGATAATATAAACGTGATCACTCTACTCCCGTCTGGTTATGAGTTTGATATTGTCATGCCGGTAACGGATGGTTTTGGTGAAATTTATACTATCTCAGAAACGGTATATAACAAGACCGTAATAAAGAATGAAATAGACGGCTTAATCGCAATCGATAGTAATCCATACTTAGCTGTTTTTAATCATTCTTTTGACATGGCAGCATCTATTTTTGATAACGCACCAGAACTTAGCGTTGCAATGCTTGACTGGGTTGAAAGCGTATTAAGGTTCATGCCGGTTACAATTGCTAACAACGTAGAATTAAAGTCACTCTATTTACAAGTATCAAACTTAAAGCAATTCATTCAACTCTCTTACAATAATCCTAATTATGTGCCGAGCTTAAACCATGATATGTATGAATATACCTATGCGAGTTATTTAGCTGCAATGGGCGCTTATGAAGACAAATATCAGAACTATATTGATCGAAATATCGTGCTTGCAGATCGTAAGCAGCTTGCCCTTCTCATGCTTGAAGATTTGCAAAGCGTCAATAATGCTGAATTTGCGATTATTGAAAGATCCGTTAACCAAGTCAATCAGTTAAGGCAATCGCTTATTAAGCAAACGACTAACTATCAAGGCCAAGATACCAATATACTTAAAGCTCAAATTGCATTTAGACAAGGTTTAGAGACTTTTGAAAACGATGCAACCATACAAACCGTGTTTGATGTAGTCAGTGCAATAGCCAAAGCCGGTACCGCGATTGCAGGTTCAGCTGGCGGTGACCCGAGTGGTTTAATTGAATTTGCAAAGACTCTACCTGCCTTAGGCACAAAAATAATCCAGTTAAAGGAACAATTAGATACTATTGTGAAAAAACAGCGTGAGATTCAAGAATCACTAGCTGCTGTCAACTCTTTCTCCAACGATGTTAAATATGAAGTTGTGGTCCATGATATCGCTAAATTCTATAATTCGATTCAGCATACAGTACCAACACTGGAAGCATCTAACCTAGTGTGGGATGAATTCCTCATTGATGCTCGCGCTAACTTTGTGCCAGTGATTAGTGCGGGTGTTTCAGGGGCTAAGCCATATCTTACAGAGCTAGAAAGGCTTGCAGCGCAAGCAAAAGCGATTTCAGCAACAGAGATTAATTTGGCTCAAGAGTTATCGAGACAGATTGATTTAAGAATTGCGAGCCAAGTTAATGCGGCGAATATCAACCGGGTATCAGCGCTTATTGAATCAATTGATAACGATGCCAGTGCAGTTAACGCCTTAGAAGACGCATTTTTCAGAACCTTGAGTAACCTTAAACGCCCTATGTTTATCGCCCTTGCCAATTACCAGTCTGCGTTTGCTTACTGGTCTTTAGAAGAGAGTGTTATCACGCCGTCGTTAAACAAATCATTTGCTGCTTATACGCGAGATCTTGCATTTATGCGTGAGCAAGAAGCAGCAAGTTTGGATCGATTTTACCCTCGTCCACAAGACTTTTCGTCGATTATTCATAACATTAGTGACATAGATAAGTTAGCCGAATTTAAAAATACCGGTATTTTACATTTCACCTTACCCTTAAATAGCACCATATTTGCAGATTTCGACAGAGTAAGACTAGATGAAGCCAGTGTATTGATAGAGGGAACTGAATTACCGACAGGTTTGTATAATATTGACCTGCTATCGAGTGGTACTTATCAAGATAGAAGGCATCAAGATAATTACACTTTTACAGCCACCCCATTGTTTAGAAGAATCATTTACAATTTGGTAAATAGTCAAACACAAGAAGTGAATATTCTGACAAGTGGCGCTATCGCATCTGATTATGCGTTAAACTATTTTATGCCAACTCCTTTTACAACTTGGACCATAAAATTAAATAACTGGAAAAATATCGACCTGAGTACAATAAATAATATTAAAATTAGCTTTTCTGGAAATGGAATTCCAACTTTCTAGGTCAATATAGAAAGCAAAAAGCCGGAACTTAAATGAATAAGTTCCGGCTTCTCTAATAGATGGCGGAGGAGGAGAGATTTGAACTCTCGAGGAGCTATTAACCCCTGCTGGTTTTCAAGACCAACCCCATAAAGACCGTTTTAACATGCATATCAACAACATACAAGCTTCATTACAAACCACTAAACACAGAACTAAACACAGAACTAAACAACGTGAGGTTTGTAAAAATGACTGACTTATCTAATATACACGCAAAATCAGCTTATATTCCGTTACACAAAGGATTATCAATTCGTAAAGTTCCACAGTCTAGAAATTGGGGATTGTACTTAAAATTTGATGGTCATAAACCACTTCAATTTTCTCTTAAAACTAGCGATCTTGAAACAGCAATTGCTATGGCGTGGGAAGAATACACTCTAAATAATATATTATTAAGAAGAGGTGAAATGATTCGTCAGCCTCAACAGAGAATTACATTGCATGAACTCATTGATGAAATAGTTAAAGAATATAAAAAATTACAGATCTCAGCTAATTTGGTTCGAAAAGCCAGAAAAGGTAATGAAAGATACTCAACAGAGTTGAGATTTTGGAACAGGTTTAAAGAATATTATAGTAATAAGATGCTTCCAAGGGAGTTAGGCATAGGTAATGTGCGAGAGTTTATTATTGATTTTGGTTCTACGAGTAAAAACACTATTGGTAAGATTAAGTTTTGTTTTAGAACGATTCTTGAACGGTCATTAGAAAAAAAATTAATCACTAGAGATAATATGTTTGATATGAGTAAAATTTCTTTTGAAAAAAATGATGAAGGAATTCGAGATCATTTCACCGAAAAAGAGTTTGAACTATTAATTGATTTTGCTTCGAACAAATACAAGACAAATGGTAAAGGTATTCATACTAATAAAATGTGTATAGGTTTTGTCTCATATCTCTACCACGTAGGTATAAGACCAGGGAACGAGGCTTTAAATATTAAATGGTCTGATCTTGGAATTAACAATCACGGGGATTTATTCTGTGTAATTCGAAAAGGTAAAACCGAAAGCTACGGCAAATCTAAGCGTAATCGACACGTAATTGTAGATACTGATGCACATAAAGCTTTGATAGCAGTTGCTAAAATAAAGCATTTTAACGATATTAAAAACCTCAATGATAATGAAGTTATTGAATACCTATCTCGAAATCACGCTGATGAATTTGTATTTTCAACAAAGTTTTCAAATAGTCCAAACTATAGTTTAACACTTAAGCATTGGTTAGAAGAGTTAAGAAATCAAAATCTCATATCAAAAGATAAGAATCTTGTGCTGTATAGCTTCCGCCACAGCTATATAACAAGGTCTATTGAACGAGGTAATATTCCTCTGTCATTACTTGCTGAAAATGCAGGAACAAGCGTTCAAATGATTGAGACACATTATTCACATATTTCTACAATGAGCGAAGCTTCTAGAAAATATTTAGTCAGTCAGAAGCTAGAAAATGAGTTAAAAGAGAGTAAACTTGAATAAGTGTTAACTTCTTTCAAGGCTTATTAGGTTCAAAATGACTGAAACAAAGGTGATGAAACAACCTTACATAAATCTGCACGATGGTTTAGCTATTCTAAAGGTGGCGCAGTCTAAGCAGTGGCGAATATATTTAAAGCTCGAAGGACAAAAAGCTTTAAGATTCTCTTTAAAAACTCCCGATCAAGCCGAAGCTACAAAATTGGCTTGGAAAGAGTATACGCTTAATTCTGCCTTGCTCGAAAATGGAGAAGTGATCAAGCAACCAAAAAGTAGATTAACACTACATCAAGTTATTGATAAACTTATTGACGATTACTTAAAACTTCAAGAAATAATAGATAAAGAAAAAAAGAGACAAGAAAAAGAGGGAAAAGAAGAAAACAACAATAAGAAACAAAGAGTAGGTAATGAAACTCATTCTAGCAAAATTCGACACTGGAAAAGAATTAAAGCTTTTTATGATGAAAAAATGCGCCCTTCCGCTCTTTCAACAGAAGAAGTTCGAGATTACTTTTATAATTTAGATATGTTAAGTAATACTCAATTTAAAATAATTAAATTTTGTTTTATAAAAATATTTGAAAAATCTCTAGAGTTACAATTAATTAAACATGAACAAGTTGTTAATTTAAAGAATATTGAAATTAAAACAAAGGATATGGAAAGTCGAGATGTTTTCACAAAAACAGAGTTTAATCTTTTGTTTATGTATGCGATCACGAGCTTTAAAACGAGTGGAAAAGGTATTCATACTAATAAAATGTGTATTATGGCATCAGGTTTCATCTATCACACAGGGATCAGGATTGGTGAAGAATTATTAGGTATTAAATGGTCTGATTTAAAAATAACGCCAGATGGTCATTTATTTTGTGTAATTCGGAAAGGTAAAACATCAAATTACAAAACTAAAAATAGAAAAGTATTATTAGATGCCTCAGCACACGGTTTTTTGTTGTTTGTTGCAAAGTTAAAACATCCAGATCTAATAAAAGGTCTAGATGATTATCAAACAATAATGTATTTGTCAAAAATAAAATATAACGAACAAATCTTTGCTACTAAATATTCTAAAACTCCCGATTATCGAACAACTTTTAATAAATGGATTGTAAATTTAAAAGAAGATGGTTATCTTTATAAAAATAAAAACTATGTGATGTATTCACTACGTCATTCATATATCACAAATGCCCTAGAAGATAATATACCTCTGACAGTTATTTCTGATTCGTGTGGTACGAGTTTAAAGATGATACAAGAACACTATTCTCACACGACAGTAATGAGTCAATCCGCTATTGAACATTTGATGAAAGAAAAGTTGATGCTACTTGAAATGAGTAAGCCAGTATCGAAAGAATTAACCGCAGAAGAAATTCAGAAAGAAAAAAACATCTTACTTGATCTTGTTGAACTAGAATTCCCAAGCGATAATTATTCTAGCAATTAAATTAACTACAATAAAAGGCAGGTTCAACATTGAAGTGTATAACGACCAAGCAGATATAGCTACCATGTGTTCAGTCATTAATTTGGCTGACGCTTAGATAGTCTCAAGAGCAAACAAAGCCTTAAATACATTATCTTTCAATCCTATCCCGTTTTATTTTATTCCTTTTCATTTACATATCTAAATTTATTGATACATTGACAGTAACAACAAAAAGGAATTAAAAATGGTAAAAATGATTAAAGCCGTTGGTGATACAGACAACGATTTAGAAAATTATATAGTAAAGCTCACAGCCCTACTCGGTACAAAACGCCCTCAATTCGCTTCTGTGCTACGAAAACTTATAGAGTCTAACTGTGTACACGAACATTCAATTTCAAGCTCTGATATACGTGATTATCTACCTCAAAAAGATACCCCAAGTGAACAAGCAACAGCGTTAAATCAGTTTAAAAATGTTGGTATTAAAACAGGCATATTCTTATCTACAAGCACAACTGGTGTAATGCTTAATCAAACCCTATTTTCTTCAAATGGTATATTTGTTACTGATTTTATAATGACTTACGAAAAAACCATTAAGACTATCACTAAGAAGAAATCAGATTTAGATTCAAATATTTCTGTTCGATTTACTTCTGACGATTACATAAATGACTTACTAATCTTGATTAGAACAGGTAAGACTGCAAGAGATAAATCACTCTCAAAAATCATTAAAATGTTTGATAGTAAGAACTTAATCAATATTACTTATGGTCATGGTAATTTCGGAAAAATGTGTGAAGAAGCAGGTTTGAAAAACAATAGAGCTTTAAGAGATAAAATCGACTTGATGGTTTCTCACAAGATGTTTAAAAGAGATAAGAATCATTTAAAATTATCGAGTTCATTTATTTTATCGAAACAATGGTTCAACGATCTAGAAGAAAATCAACACTCTTTGTTTGTAGCGTTTAAAAAT
Organism: Moritella viscosa; assembly: GCF_900120065.1. NCBI lineage: Bacteria > Pseudomonadati > Pseudomonadota > Gammaproteobacteria > Alteromonadales > Moritellaceae > Moritella > Moritella viscosa. The sequence continues at coordinate 9,994 of NZ_FPLG01000047.1, read as the reverse complement.
GGGAATGTCATAATAAAAACCTTCTTATAATGTCTTATTATACATCTTATACATCCTATACATCTTATACATCCTATACATCCCATACATCCTATATATCCTATACATTTCATATGTCTTATATGCCTTATACAATCCATATAAATATATACCTTATATATTTACACCTGTTATATTCCTTATACATCCACATATTTTAATTAATTTAAAAATAATACACTTAATTAAAAACATTTAGTTATAGCCAAAAAACCAACCTTCCAATTCTTAAGTTATACGTCTTATATAAAATATATATGTTTTTTCATTGACACCTTTAAAGGTCCTGATAACATTAAGTATATAAATGAAAAGTAACACAACGAGGAACTAGAAATGGATATAATTACAGTGGCTTCGATCAAAGGTGGTTCTGGTAAATCAACAATTTGTGAGCAGTTAATGTTTACACTAGAACGAGAGCTTTTATTGAATCTTGACCCTTACGGCACTTATGAACTTACTAATGCTCTACGTTCAGCAAATGGATACAGAAAAATCAATTTTCTAAACATCACATCAATTGAACAGTTCAAACTAGCTATCAAGAAATATGCTGACAAGAAAATTATCATAGATTGTGGTGGATACGAAAGTGCTTTAACAATGGCAGCTATAAGCGTAGCAACAACGATCATTACACCAATCAATGACTCCATTAAAGAGATTGCTACTCTAAAAAATGTAAACGCAACACTTACTTCTATTAGTGCAAAAACAAACAAATCTAAGAAAGCTTATGTACTTGTTAACCGTGTTCATCACAACAAAAAATCGCTGTCTGAGTTCGATAATTTAACCAGTAAATATCCTAATTTACAGCTTCTTAAGTCAACTATTAGCTATAAAAAAGGATTGCTTGAAACAGCTACATCAGAAGGTTTAACGATTCCTGAGTATGAACTTAATCGAGTACAAGAAATACGAGCTAAACAAGCGAAAAAACAACAGAAAATGATTGATGATAAAGCCAACGGCAAAACTATTACTCTAAAGAAATTCGTTGCACCAACACTCAATCAATCAGTAAATGAGATTTACGCACTAACTGACGAACTTAAATCAATTATTAACGGATAAGGAAAATTAAAATGACTAAGAAAAAAGATATAGATTTATTTGAAATGCTTGAAGATATAGATAAAGCTTCAACAGGTGCTTCACTTGTAGAAAACGAGAACGTTAACCCTATTGAACGAGATCGATCACCAACGAAAGGTAATAACAAACTTCTTACTTCACTACCAGAAACGCTTGAGGCAGATTTTTATCAATTAAAAGCTTCTGGATTGGTTAAAGGTTCATACACTAAATTTATTATTGAAGCTCTGATCGAAAAGACTGATAGAGAACTAAACAGAATGGAGAATCAAAAACGTGAACAGGTTTAAAACTAAGTTCGATTTTGGAGAAGATAACTTGTTTGTCTTCTTCAAACTGAACAATCAACGTAAGGCGATAGTATGGCTAACTCACTCAGCAAATAAAAAGGCACTTTCAGAAGTGTCTTTTCTTTGCGAAGCATTAAAAAATTAATTTAATAAATATACTCAAACAGATATATTAAAAAGAAATTTAAACATTATAATACTGCAAATAATCCTTATATTTAAAGATAACTCCCCTCTTCCATAAAAGCATAGAATCATCTTGAAACCTCGATCCCTTTACTATCAGAAAATGAATGATAGAAATATATTAAAGGACATTTAATATACAAAGGATTAATACAATGGATTTATGTAAATCAGCAATACTTCTAACAACACTTTTCACTTTATCAGCACAAGCAGCGTTCTACGCAATCGTCATGCCGCCCAAAGGTATGTACAAAGAACCAAGTGCAGAATTAAACGTAACTCAGGAAACTGATACAGGAACATATTCTGTAACTAACGCAGAACTAATATTCTCTGAGACTCTAATCAGTGATGAAGGTTGTGATGTAGAATTGGTCGGTGATGAAACTTCAGGAACGTGGACTTACTACAACAGTCTAGCTTGCTCTGATGATGATAAATTTACTCTTTTAGCTACAAAAGGTTTAAGTAATACCGTTACAGTTTTTAAGAATAGTTCATGTGATTATCTAGCAAATGGTTGGCTTGCAGCGGCTCATAATGGAACAGGAACAGGTCTGATATACAACGAGGGTTCGTGTAGTATCAATAATTCTATAATACGTTCTTTAATGTCTTTTGACAGTGTGCCTAGCTATTTCTTAGATTCAATAAACATAGATATATTCTCGACAGGTGAAGGTGAAGAAGGTGTTGAACCAACAACACCAGACGAAGGTGAAGGAGAGGGTTCTGTAAATCCTGAATTTAACCTTCCAGAACTTAGATGGGTTTACGATGACATAGTTGTGGACCACCCTTTCTTAATTAAACTCGATTTATCTAATCTTACTTATGTTTTAGGCGATACAATAATCTTACGTGGAATGAAGAATTTAACATCATTCGATTTAAGTAGTTTAAGAAACTACAACAACACTCCATTAAATATAAATATTATGGGTGCAATGTCAGCTAAAAATCTTGATATATCTAGATTATCTTATTCGAATGTAATTGATATTAGTTACACATCCATTAGTGATATTTCTACATTTAGTAATTTGAGAACAGGAACAATCATAACAAACAATGATAGTGAAGCATTCTTTCCTCAAATAACTACATTCCCAAGTAGAAATTCAATTTTTTGTAAAGCGGTACGATGGGGAGACATAACGTTATCAAGTTCAATTTCTCAATCTAATGCTGAAAGTTCTTGTCAGTAAAACCAAACATTTTCTTTACTAATAAAACCAATTTTACCACATCAAATGATGTGGTTTTTTCTTTCTAATACTCGACAAATTTAAACCCTATAAAATTATATTTACTCCCCTTCTTTCATTATATCAAAATTGTGATATTCCTATAATTAACACAAGGAATATCACAAATGAAATTAAACAAGGAAAACATACTAAAGATAATCATCATCCCAATCTTACTTTTAGGCTTGTCGGGATGTTTTGAACATACTAATGATGCTTGCATTAAAAAAGCAGAAGATGTAAAGATAACTTACAAATCTTGTAAAGATCAGAACAAATTTCTAACAGAAACAAACTTTCATGTACTCGATGCAGAAAGAACACCATATTATGATACTAGCGGAGGTTTATCTTCGTCAGAAGTGAAAAGACTCAATAACAATGCAATTAATGCAGAACACAACCTTACTAAGCTTCATGAAGTTAAAGTATATGTAGCAGATATTATTTTATCATTTATTCCATTCGCTGCTTTTATCATTGTTCCAATCGGTCTTTACAGAACGATAAGAAGAGCAAGAGAAGGAAAACCACACAAGATTTACTTCAGCCTTGCAATGTTATTATTAATATCTTCTTTTACGTATTATGTTGTTTCATCGAATGATTTCATTAGAAGCATTGGTAGTAGCTTGAATGCTGTTTCACAAGTTCTATTTACGGCTAATGTAAAAGTATCTCTGACAGACAGCCACCAGAAAAAATCGCAGATTAAGAGTTACAGCAAGAATGAACTTTTAAAGGATACTGAGGCGTTAATCAAGATCGGAGTATGTCTTAGTAATAACCAAAGAAACACACTTGAACGTCTTCAAATCGGTATTGATTTAAGTGATAAAAAGCTACTTTCACAGAAAGATGTTGTTGATTTTTACTATGAGAAAAACGTTCCTTATGTGAAGTATTACGATAAAAGAACCAACAAAAAAATCTCTTACACGACTAACAAATATGGATTGATTCATAAAGTATTTCTTGCAAACTGTGGAGAGATTACAGCAGCTAATAAACAAATATCATCAGCCGTTTTTGCCATAATGGAAGATGTAAATTTCAATAGTATTACTCATAATGCGATAAAAAACAAAACTCTAGAATCATCTTGGCATGAAATTCAAACAGCATACGAAAACAAGTATTTGATGACAGAAAATGCAAAGTTGAGATTGGTACAACTTGCGGTAATCTATTTGGTTGAATACAAGAAAGGTTTAATCATCGGTTCTGTTGAGTTCGGATATGATGCAGGTAAAGACCCTAAATATCTGGCAGGAAAACAAGAATATATTGATTTTGATTCAAGCAATTTACAATCATTTTTGTCTAAATCTGATGCTATTTACGAGAACATAAATGAGTCTATCTGTATCACTAAAGCGGATTTGGTAAAAGAGACAATCAACGATCTAAAAGACTTCGATACAACGTCATTTATGAGCCAATACGACTGTGTGAATTTCGATAAAGAGAGTGGAACACTTTCAGCGTCAACTACTTCAAATAAAATTTATGACAATAGTAATAAACAAGAAATTGATACAAACATCGTCAGATTAGTGAATAGAACTAATCCTTTGGTTGAAGAGTCAGTAAAGGATCTGATTGCTGGTTATGCTGCAATTGATGATTTGTTCATTGATATTGTAGATAGTCTTTACAGCTTTGAAGAAGACGTAGCAACGATTATCAACAAGGGCTATTTCGCCCAAGGAGATTTTTATCACTATCTAAACACGAATACGAATGGCTACCTATCTATGTACTCAGAACTAAACGATGTTCTGGACATTAGCTATACTCAAGCCTTGCCAAATTACGCAAGTGGTGATGATACGGTAGAATCAAATTTATACGCTTATACGTCTGGTTATATCAACTATTTCTTAAATCCAATCTTTGATCAATTAGATTTATCTCTAAGTGCAGCTCCAAGTAGTTATAGCTCTCACGCTATCGAAATCGCTACAGATTCAAGTCGTTATAACATTGATAAAACTGACTTAGTTTCAACAAGAAATGCTGAAACTCTTTTTTATAATGGTCTTGATGCAATGACGAACATCTTTAAATCATTAGATAAATTTGTTTGTGCTGATGATGCTACTTGTGCTGAAAAACAAGAAGATTATCAAGGTGTGCCAGAGGTGCAAAAGCTGAGTGAAAACCTAAAAACAGGTTCAGCATTCGCATTTGGTTCAGGGCTTGCACTTAAAGCAAGCGGAATGACCCTTGAGGCAATTACTAAACAATCTTCTGAAAATTCGACTTACAAACAAGGTAAAAAGAAAAAGAAGAAATCACACTTAAAAAGTATTGGTAGTGGCATTGGTTCAGCGATAAATGAAACAGGAAACTTGATGATTGGATCTGGTGTTATCGCTGTAGTATCAGCGACAATCATTGATTTTCAATTCAAGTATGAAAAGATATTTTTACTATTTACAGAGGTGTTTATTACTTTCTACCTTCTTCTTCTACAATTCTTTGTATTGATTTCATACTCTGTTTTCTTATGGACTTGGAAAGATACAGAAATGAGTAAAAAGATTGTTATGTATAATTTTAACGCAACGGTATACCCATATATGTTTTTAGTTGCTTTATCAATTGCTCTTCCGCTTAACAACTTAATGAGAGCATTTATAATGAAGTATATGCCAACAATTTCAAGTCATACAAACTTTGATTCTGATACTAGCTCAATGATTTTAGGACTGATTTCTCCTGTTTTACAAATCATACTGACACTTGTTATCACTCTTGGATTGATATATATCGCACTTAAAAAGATATTGATAGAAGTTAAGCCATTAGTTGATATTGTAATGAAAGGTGGTTTTAATAATCTTGAATCATTTATTGATAGAAAAGAAAGTGAAAATCTAATCGCAAAAACAATACTTGCGAATAAAACTTTAAAACACATGGCGAAACAAAAAGGAAAAGCTGAAGAATAAAACGCTTCATACCAAAATAAAAAGACTGTATTCACGGTCTTTTTTTAACCCTTGAATATATCTAAATTGAAATAATGTTGATTCGTGATATTAAAATATTATCACAAGGAATTAACTATGAGAAAGAATGATAGAAAGTCTAGAGTCAGACAAATCAGAAAATCAAAAAAGACCAACAGAAAAAACCGAATCGCAAAAGCTAAAATACTAAATTCAAAAAAATATTTAGACATAAGCTTAAGAACTATCATCGTCAAACATCAATCAGAAATTTTAAATAATTCTATTGATAAAGAAACGATAGATGATCCAAGTACAACCCAGAAAGTTTTTAGTGATGTTCATTCAAATAAAAAGTTCTATTTATTTTGTTCTATCGTATCGACTCTAATTTTCTCGTATCAATCTGAAGCTGTGAATACCCTTATATTTCAGAGCTTTCACGCACCAATGACCAGGATTGTAAATTCAATCTTTCCAAGTGTATCAGATGAAGTTTATCCGTCTTACGTATCCTTAGAGACTCCGACACAACTTGCAGCGTTAGCGCAATCTCTCGATCAAATTCTGTTAGATTATGTACCCATAGTTGCATTGATTTTCTGTGTGCTTTTTCTCCTAGAATCACTCACTCCAGAAGGTGCATCGAAAGGAACTAGAAGTAGAGTTATAGCTATGTTGTTCGTTCTTTTCATAGCTTCGCCTCTTAATACTCAAGAATATAAAACGGCTTCAGGACACACAGAGCAGGTTAATAATTATAGGTATATCATTCAGACTGCCTTTGCAAAAGTGGTAGAAGCAGGTGAAAAGATGATTGATTTCTTTGATGGTGAAGATATAACCATTCATTCAATCCAGCTTCCAGATCCAAAAGTTCTTAAAGACAACTACCTAGATATTTCTCACGTATTTTTGAAGAACGTTGAATCTCAACAAGACGTTCTAGATACGAAACTGAACGTTAGTTTTAAAGATGATGCTTATACCGCAAGGTTTGAAATGGGTGGATCAGAAACCATCATTTCAAATATGAGCAATACGATTATGAACCAAAAGGCAGAAACGATCGATGAAGCTTTAGCTGAAAAAGAAATGATTCAGGATTTCTACCAGTCGCTTTTTGAGCATAGCTACAAAGTCGCTCAAAACATCTCAAATACTAAAATTTCTTATGATAAAGAACTATCAAGTGATTTCACTGATGCACAGAACTTGGGTCATAAAGAATCAGTCCTTGAAGGAGACTATAAGCAATATTGTGAAGGTATTTACACTTATGATTTGTCTGGAGCTGATATGGGTGTAATGAACGCTTATCTTGATGTTGCAGCACAGTGTGCAAGTCATAATTTTTTAGTTAAGCATTATGCTAGTCCATACTTTGATTCTGAAGAAATCATAAGTGGTCAAGGAGCTTTAAATGATTTGAATGCAATGCCATTTGGACACTCAGTGTTTGAGCTTGATTTTGATGATATTAAAGCGAAAGCAAAATTAACATGTTCTTCTGGGGGATACTTCGCTTGTGCTGAAGCGATTCAAATTACAGAGAAAGCGTATGTTAAAACCAACAAGAAGCTTGGTTTAATCACTACTCCCGTCAATGCGATAAACGATGTTGTTTCAAGCTATGTTGATATATCAGGTGATGTAATGAGGCGTAGACTTCATACACAAACACCCGTTAAAGGTGTTGGTTATCGTGATCTGATTTTAGATAAAGATGCTTACTTTTCGATAAATTTCACTAAGAACATCGAAAAACAAGATTTTGAAGTTCTTCATTTACTTCAATTCATTGATATAACAGATATACCTAAACCTGCTTTTAGCACTATCGTAAATACAATTGCAGGTTCTGATTTTATGTCTCCAATCAACAAATTCACTTCTTGTTATAACGCATTTAATCAAATCCGCAATGGTTATAAATGTGGCTCAGTTAAAGATGAGGTGATTGATCTCGGAACAGGGTTTATTCAGTGGGGTGTGAGTTTCAAAACTGGCGCAATGCTTATGTCTTTCAATAAAAAGAAAGGAAAAGCGTTCAAAATGAGTTCTGACAAGCTTAAAAAATATGGTTCTGCTGTTGGAACAGTTACAGCAATTATTGCCCCTTCTGCTTACGATAATCAATTCAAAACAAGCTCTTATTTTAGCTCGACAGGTGCTACGGAAATTTTAGCTACTGCTGCAATTCTTCAATATTTTGGACTTGAAGCAATAAAGTTCTTAGGCTGGCTTGGAAGTGTTGCTATTGGTATTGGGTTTCTTTTTTACTATCTAGTTTTGATGCTCCCACTGACGTTTTTTAAGTTTTCACTTCTGAGAGCTTATAAGTTCATTATCGACCAAACGATAGCTTTTAATCTGTTCTTCTTAAATGGATTTTCAAGAGGTATGGACGGTATAGAATCTGTTTACGATGAATTTATTATAGATTTACATGCGCTGTTTATGAACTTCATTTTACAAGTCATTTCACCGATCATAATCATTTCTTCGTTCACAATCATCTTCCAATATCTACACGATATTCTCATAAAGATTGATGGTAATTTGGGTACTCAGATAATGAATATAATCATCTTACTCTTTGAGCTTTTGGCTGTATTTCTGTTGCTTAGAATGTTGCCTAAGATGATGAATAGTCAGATCGATAAATGGTGTGATTTTATGAAATCATCACTCTCTAAGTAAAACGGTAAAAACTGAAGAAGAATTATTTATATAGTTCTTCTTTTTTTTCGTTTAAGTAAAAACATTTTTCCTTGTGAATCTTCATTACTCTTTATTTTTTTTAAATATATGTAAGTAATGATAATAGCAGTACAAACAAGGAGAGTATTATTATGCTAGAAGAACAAGAAATTATAGATGCTGATTTTGAAGATATAGATTTAACTATGGATAACGAATCTTTGAAATTTGGTACACCAACCGTTCAATCACCAATGATTGATAACCTGTTTGATTTTGATATTATGAAATCAATGTTCCCAGACACTAAGGAAGCAGTAAAAAAGCCTATCGAAGAGATAGACGAAACGATTAAGAAATCAAAGAAACGAAAAGATTTTCTCGCTGAGATGAATGAAGAAATTTTTTCAAAATACGATAAGAAGAAAAATAAATACTATCTTGAAGGTGAGCTGGCTTTCACTGTTAAAAAATCGCTATTGAGAAGAAACATAGGTATAGATTGTGGATTTAATCCATCGGTTCAAATAATATCAGACAGTCTTTCAACGTGTAAGCACCCGATCACTGATATTCCAGTAGATAATCCTGAGTTTATGGACAATTTCAAACAGGGCTTGATCAAAGCAATTGATGATAATGACTTTGATATTGATACGCTTAAAGTTGCTAAAGGTTGCCCCAAGCGTGAAGAATTACTTTTGATTATTGATGAGGTTAAAAACCGAAACTCTCTTAAATATGGTGAAGAACTCGATGACCAAAATGAAGATGTAAAGAATGACAAAGTTCAATCAGAAAATAAATCTACACAGCAGAATGCTGTGTCTACTGACGATGATGAAGAGATGTTAGCGTTAGAGCTTCTATCATCTAGTTATGACGATGATGAAAAACCTGATTTTCCACAACTGCCCTTCTTAGGTAATAAGCGTATTGAAGTTCCTTCTTTACCTGTACCTACTGATCCAGATAATGAAGCGTTGGCTTTACCTGCGCCTACTGACCCCGATTATGATATAGATAGGATGTTTGAATTTGACGATTTGGATTTGAACTTTGACGATGAAAATACAGATTTTGAACGTGCGATAGAGCAAGATTTTGATCTAGAAATGAATGAACTAGACAAACTCCCTCAAAATATTTTAGATCGAGATGATCATAAAAATGAATTGCTACGTTCCTTTGAAGAAGATTCTCGACCTACTCCTAAGAATGATGATGAACCTACAGCCCCTAAAAAAAGAAACAGATTATCAGTCTAAACATTAAAGCCAACACATATGTTGGCTTTCTACATATCTTTGCTATAAAGTTTGACACAAAGTTTGTTATGTCTTAAATTACTTATAATAACTAATTCCACAAGGTAAAGATTATGTCTATTGATAAGCAGCAAGAAATTGAAAAACTAAAACAGCAACAACAAAAAGAAAATGATGAACGCAAGAAACAACAAGAA